>CAMFLN010000080.1 GCA_945957305.1 uncultured Planctomycetaceae bacterium
CGGCTGTACAGGGCGCGCGTCACCACTGGCTCGGGAACCATGTGTGTCAGCCCAGACAGCGGCAGGAAGTCAAAATCGCGACGAGCGCGGAACAACGCGTCTGCCAGACGAATGCTGTGCAGGAAGTACACGTTGTCGTCCGCCGTGCCATGAATCACCAGCAGCGGCCGGCGCAAATCCTTGGCGTACGTCAGCACCGAACTGGCTGCATACCCAGGAGCGTTGCGCGCCGGTAGTCCCAGGTACCGCTCGGTGTAATGCGTATCGTAGTCGAGCCAATCGGTGACCGGTGCTCCGGCCACTGCCGCGTGAAACACCTCCGGCTCACGCAACGCCGCCATCGCCGAAAAGTAGCCGCCGAACGACCAGCCGTAGATGCCGACGCGCTGCAGGTCCAATTCAGGGCACTGAGCTGCGAGCGCTCGTAGTGCCGTGACCTGGTCCGCCAGCGGAATGTCGATCAGGTTTCCCTTAATGGCCCGCTCCCAGGCACGGCCACGCGAGGGTGTCCCCCGCCCGTCGAAGGAAACGACGATGAATCCCTGCTCGGCCAGCCATTGGTCGAGTTGATATTTCCCGCGCGAGGCGGTGACCATTTGCGAGTGCGGCCCTCCGTAAACGCTGACAATCACAGGATACTTCTGGCCCGCCACGAATTCGTGTGGGCGCACGACCGCGGCGTAAAAGCTCGGATCACTTCCCACGCTCCGGACTTCTACGCGCGGAGGCAACGGCGTGGTCTCTGCCACGCTCTTGAGCTCTCCCAACCGCTTTCCCGAGGAATCATGGATGGTAAACCGGGGATCGGCGTCCAAACCGAGGCTGGTCACGACGTAGGCGCCGCTCGCCTCGGCCACTACGGCCGTGTGCAGTCCTGGCTCGGTCGTCAACTGTTGTGACGTGAGTGGCGGCGTGTCCGTGTTGCTGGCCGCATCAAGTGCAATGCGATAGACATGACTCTGCGTCGGATCCTCTCCGGCGGCGACCAACAGTGAGCGCCCGCCCTCGTCGATTCCCAGCAGCCGTCGGTAGTTTGCCTGACCGGCTACGAGCGTTTTGATAACGCTTCCGTCGCGCCCCCGTTGCTCGAGTTGCCAATGGCCGCTGCGCTCGCTGGACCACAAGAACTGCTCACCTGACGAGAGCCAACGGGGCATGCTGGCGTCAAGATTCAACCAGGCGCCGTCGGATTCTCTCAGCAATTCCGTCGTTTTCCCATTTTTGGGATCGACAGACAGCAAAACCTCAGTCGTTTGCTCGCGATTCTGCACTAGTACCGTCGGCGGTGATCGATCATTCCAAACAACCGCGGCCACGTAAGGAAACTCGTTCCGATCCCACTCGATCCACCGCGTCTCTCCCCCCTCGAGCGAAACGATGCCCAGGCGTACCGCGGCATTTTTCTTTCCAGGCCGGGGATAACGCCAACTCTGCGCCGGGCGCTCGGGGCGCGCCGGATCGGCGATATACAGGGTTTCGACGTCGCTTGTGTCCGTCTCTTGATAGATCAGTGATTTGCTGTACGGTGACCACCAAAAGCCGTGCATCCGCCGCATCTCTTCTTGGGCGACAAATTCGGCCAGCCCATGCGTCAGTGTCTCCGTGGCGCCGGTGGTTAATCGCCGCTCTTCGCCCGTGGCAACATTGAGAACGTACAAATCTCCATGGCGTACGCAGGCGACGTGCTGTGCGTCGGGCGAGAGCCGTGGGTCGATCGCGCTGCCGGCCGAGCTACGCAACTCGCGTGTCGCCTTCGACGTACGTTCCACAACAAACAACCGGCCTGAGAGGGGCACGAGGACCCTCGTGCCATCGTGCGATAGCTCGTACGCGGCAATACCACGTGCCGCGAGGCGCATCCGCTCGCGACGTGCCTTTTCTTCTTCGCTCAATTGTTCGGCATTTCCTGCCAGCAACTGCTCGGCAGTCATCAAGACGCGCTCGGTTCCCGCATTGACGTCGTATTCGTACAGATCACGGACAAAACTGCGCGGACCCGACCTCAAGAACAGAACGGCATCGCCGGATCGCGTGATTTCGATCGCAGTAGGCCGGCCCAGGCTGAAACGGTAGGTCTCGGCAAACTGTTCGAGAAACTCCGGATGCCGCAGCTGCGGCGATTCGGCGGCCCTTGGCTGCGCCGCGGCCGCCAGCACGGCGTACAGGCCAACGAATGCCAAAAGACCGGTTCGACGTTTTGATCGGACATTCATGCGTGCAGTTCCTGATGCGCCTGCCGGATGTCGTGCTGAGTTACGGAATCGGTGTCGGCTGCACCCCCAGCTTCGCGGCGAGGCTCAGCAGGGCTTGCCAATTTCCGTCGTCCAAGGGGATCCCCGCCTGTGTCCGTTCAGCCAATGTGCGCTTCTCGGGATCGCCCGGCAATTGAATGCTGTCGACACCGGGTCTGCGCGGACAGCTACGCACGAAGTCGACCAGTTGTCCGACCTCGCGGGCGAAAAAACTCTCTCCACACAGTTGCTCTGGCGCCACGACCAGGGCGAACACGCAATTGCCAAGCTGGTTCACCGGCTTTTCGCGAATCGTCACGCCGCCCGATAGCGCGCCGGCCAAAACTTCGATCATCAGCGCCAGGCCAAACCCCTTGTAGGCCTGGTCACCTCCCATCGGGCGGATTGTGCCCGGGGGATCGCCGTAGAGCGTGTTGGGGTCGTTCGTCGGTTCACCGGCGGCGTCCAAGAGCCATCCGTCGGGGCACGTCTGTCCGGCGATGCGTTTCACGCGTACCTTGCCCTCGGCCGTGGCGCTGGTGCCAAAGTCCAGGACCAAGGGTCCCTCTTCGTGCGGCACTCCAAAGGCCAAGGGATTGGTTCCCAGCCGCGGCGCCGTACCACCGACAGGCGCGACGCGTCGCGCCGCCCCATGAGTGTTCACCATGAACAGCGACACCATTCCGGCCGCGGCTGCTTGCTCGCAGTACTCGCCCAAACGGCCGATATGTCCGCTGTGAATGAGCGTGCCGATGCAGACCCCTTCCGTGCGTGCTTTCTCGATCAAACTCTCGGTCAGCTGCCGCGCCAGTCGCTGGCCAAAGCCCCAATGCCCGTCGGCCATCAGGTATGACGGCGCTTCTTTGACGACTTCGAATACGGCGCCGGGAGCCAATTCCTTCTTGGCAACTTGATCGAGATAATACGGCACGCGCATCACGCCGTGCGAATCGTGGCCGCGCAAGTTGGCCTCGACCAGGCTATGAGCGACGAGCAATGCTTCGTCCGCGCCGAGTCCTCCCGCCGTAAGCAGGGCTGTGGCAAAGTTCGTCAATTGGGCGGCCGGAATGGTAGGCATGTGTGAAGGTTGCACTCAGAAACAATGCAAGGAATGGTTTTTCGCGGGGTTAAAATCGAGCTGGGACGGCCAGTTTGATCAGGTGCTGATTCACTCTCCCGGCGCGCCAGGGGCAGGACGTTCCCCTTTTTGCTCCCATTGGCGCCGTGCTTCGAAAGTGACGATCGCCACAGAGTTCGACAAGTTTAAACTGCGGGCTGCCGGACGAATGGGGATCCGCAAGGCACGGTCGCGATTCGGTTCCAGCAGATTCGCCGGCAGGCCTTGCGATTCGCTGCCAAACACCAGCACATCCCCCCTCGCATAGTCGACGTGGGCATAGCTGCGAGTTGCCGTTTTCGTGAAATAGTAGGGACGCGCCGCGGGCAGCCGTTCGATCAAGGCGGCCCAATCGTCCACTGCTTCCCATTCGAGGTGGGGCCAGTAATCCAGTCCTGCACGCCGAAGGTAATAATCGTCCAAGCGAAAGCCGAGGGGGCGAACGAGCCACAGCTTCGCGCCCGCCGCCACGCACGTGCGACCCACGCTTCCCGTGTTGTGCGGGATCTCGGGCTGATAGAGAACGATATGTAGCAATGGCTCGTAATTCACGCCCCAGGGGATATCACGCCCAGCGGCAAGGGTCAAGCGGACGGCACCATTGTGCGATCAATAGTTTTTGCTGGCTGTCGTCTAGGTCCGCACACTGTTGGGTGTTAACATCGAGAGGTCCGCGTTCCTCGCCCCCCTGCCCTAACGCATCGCGACGCCGCGCGCCCTAATGCCCGCATGACCGACCGATCGGCCCTATTGTCGATGCATGGCATCACGAAGCGCTTCGGCGCGACGCGCGCCTTGGTCGACGTCGAACTGTCGGTGCGCGCGGGCGAAGTGCTGGCATTGATCGGCGAAAACGGCGCCGGTAAGAGCACCTTGATGAAGGTCCTTTCCGGGGCGCATCGGCCGGACGGCGGCGAGATGTACCTGGATGGCAGGATCTACGCCCCCACGGGTCCGCATCAGGCTCGTCAAGCGGGCGTGGCCATGATCTACCAGGAGTTGAACCTGGCTCTTGACCTCAGCGTGGCCGAAAATGTCATGCTGGGACAGGAAATCCATCGCGGTGGCTGGTTGCGGCAAAAACGCGAACAGGCCCAGGTTACCGCCGCGCTGGCGACCCTGGGACATCCCGAACTGCGGCCCGAGACGCCCGTTAACCGGCTCTCGGTCGGCGCGCGGCAATTGGTGGAAATTGCCCGGGCCCTGGTCGCGCGTCCCAAGGTCATCGTCTTCGACGAGCCGACCAGTTCGTTGACATCGCACGATGTGGAACATCTGTTCCAAGTGATCGCCCGGTTGCGCAGCGCAGGGCTGGGGATTATCTATATCAGCCATTTCCTCGAGGAGATCCGGCGCATCGCCGATCGATACTCGGTTTTGCGAGACGGCCGTACCGTGGGAAGTGGCAGACTGCGGGACACCGGCGAAGCCGAGATTGTGGCGCTGATGGTTGGTCGCGACGTCAACGATCTTTTCCCGACCGTAGCCCATACACCGGGAAAAGAGATTCTTTCCGTCGATGGCATTTCAGGCGTAAAATCGCCGCGTGATGTGAGCCTTCGCCTGCGCCGCGGCGAAATCCTGGGGATTGCCGGTCTCGTCGGCGCAGGACGGACGGAATTATTGCGCTGCATTTTTGCCTTGGATCCTGTCCGACGGGGAGAGCTGCGCGTGGCGTCGTATTGTCCGCGCGCCAACCCCCGCGCGCGAATCCGGGCCGGCCTGGGGCTTGTTTCCGAAGACCGCAAAGGAGAGGGGCTGGCCCAGGAGCGCTCCATCGCCGACAACTTGACCCTGAGTGGGCTGTCTCACTACAGCCGCGCCGGCTGGCTGGCGCTCGGCCGGCGCGAGAAGGCGGTCCGCGACTGGATGCAACAGCTCGAAATCAAGGCCGCTGCTCCCGACCAGGCCGTCAAAGAGCTTTCCGGAGGCAACCAGCAGAAGGTGGCCATCGCACGCGTCCTGCATCAAGGGGCGGATATTGTGCTGTTGGACGAGCCGACGCGCGGCATCGACGTGGGCACCAAGGCCGAGATTTATCGCAGGATGGGACAACTGGCCGCGGAGGGCAAATCGATCATCTTCGTCAGCTCCTATCTGCCAGAGCTGTTGGCGGTATGCGATCGAGTCGGGGTCATGTCGCGTGGCCGCTTGCGCGAAGTAAAACCCACCAGCGCCTGGACCGAGGAAGCCATCATGGCGTGCGCGATAGGAGGCGATTAGGCCGTGAGTGAAGCTCCTCTGCCCCAGTCATCGCGACCGGTTGCAACGCGCCGGCTGATTTCATGGCTCGGAACTCTGGGTCCCCTGCTTGTCCTGTTGTGCATTATCGCGCTCTTTGGCGAAGCCGACCATTTGAAGCAGGGTAAGGACGTTTTTCTCACCTACCAGAACGCGCGCACGATCGCGGTGCAGGCGTCACCGGTCATCGTTGCTGCGTTGGGCATGACGATTGTCATCATCGCCGGAGGGATCGACCTGGCGGCCGGCACGGCACTGGCGCTTTCGGCCACGGTGCTGGCCTGGTTCTTGAACAATGGATATTCACCGCTGTTGTCGATTGCCGCTGCGATTCTCACGGGCTGCTTGACCGGATTCATCAACGGCGTGCTGGTCAGCGCCCTGCGCGTCGTTCCCTTTATCGTGACGCTGGGCACGATGACGATCTATTTGGGGACAGCGAAGTACCTGGCCAATGAAACTACGATTCGCCCTCCCTTGGCGGATATTCCCACGGCGTTCGATTCGATGGTCACGCCGCGGCCTGATCCGGAATGGCTCGTCGAGACACTGGGCATTCCCAACTTTGCCTGGGGTGTTTGGCTCGCCCTCGTGCTGGCTGGCCTGCTGGCGGTTGTCTTGCGATATACCGTCTTTGGACGATATGTGTTTGCGCTGGGCTCGAACGAACAGACCGCGCGCCTGTGCGGCATCAACGTTCCCCTGATGAAGATCGCGGTTTACACCCTGGGCGGATTGTTCGTCGGTATCGCCGGCACGTACCAATTCGCCCGGCTCTCGAGCGGCAATCCCATGTCGGGGATCGGCATGGAATTGAAGTTCATTGCGGCGGTTGTGATCGGCGGTGGTAGCCTGACCGGCGGGCGCGGCTCGGTCCTGGGCACAGTCACCGGCGCCATCATGATGTCGGTGATTGCCAGCGGATGTACCCAGTTGGGCTGGCGCAACCCAATCCAGGACATCGTGATCGGCGCGATCATTATCGCCGCGGTGACTTTGGACCAGGTCCGCCAGCGCTTTTGGTCGAACTGATTTCGTCTCTCATTTCGGGGCTTTTTTCGCTACAATGACCAGTGCGATCCGCAGGCCGGGCGCTTTTCCAGGACGGAGTATTCACATGGTCGACAAATCGCTTCCGCAAAACTCGAATCCGCTGGGCAGCCTCGACGAATGGGAAGATGACTTGAAGCGTCGCTATCCCGAGCCGATGCCGGAAGGAATCGTCCACGCGCCGGATACCAAGAAGGCGGCCAAGGAGTTTCGGAACCATCGCGAGTCAGCCCGCCCCAGCGTGCGCGAGTTCTACCGCCTGAACCACAAATACCAGACAGTCGATTTTGTGCGTCAGAAACGCGACGAGTATTTCGCCCTCAACAAGCGCGAGATGAGCATTTGGGAAGCTCTCGAATACCTGAACACGCTGATTGACGACAGCGACCCCGACACCGACTTTTCGCAAATCGAACACTGCCTGCAAACGGCCGAGGCGATTCGCCGCGATGGGCATCCGCGGTGGTTTATTCTGGCCGGTCTGATCCACGACTTGGGCAAGATTCTCTGCCTGTTTGGCGAACCGCAGTGGGCCGTGGTCGGTGACACTTTCCCAGTGGGTTGCGCCTATTCGGAGGAAATCGTCTTCGCCGAGTTCTTCGCAGACAACCCCGATCGAGACGTGCCGGAGTATCAGACGCCGCTGGGCATTTACAGCCAGAATTGCGGGCTCGACAACGTCATGATGTCGTGGGGCCACGATGAATACATGTACCACGTCGCCAAGGATTATTTGCCTGACGAGGCGCTGTACATGTTGCGGTATCACTCCTGCTATCCGATTCATCGCGAAAAGCAATATGGCCACCTGATGAATGACGAGGACCATAAACTGTTTCGCTGGGTGCGGAAATTCAGCCCTTACGACCTGTACACCAAAAGCGCCGAGCGACCCAACGTCGCCCAGCTTCGTCCCTACTACGAAGACCTGGCGGCGGAATTCTTTCCCGACAAAGTACTCTGGTAGGCGTCCGCCGGCTGGCCGTCCTTTCGCCAGGCCGGTGCGTAAGATAAAGAGGGACCTGCTGGTCTGCCTGCCCGCAGCAATCGGTGAGCCCGCCGGCCGGAAGTTCGACCGCGGCACATCGCCCGCAGCTTCGTTCCCGTCCACCTCACGTCTCGCTCCGCCGGCCTGAACCTGCAGAGTCGCGTCATGCCCCCTCGTTACCTCGAATTGCTGGAAAGCTTGCGGCGAGAATTTCCGCAGCCCGTGTCCGACAGGGTCCACGACGCTTACGTGGCGTTTTCCGTCCTCAGGGCGCTCGATCGAGTTGATGCGCTCAAGTCGCAGGCCCCCATCCTGGGCGAGCCGCTGGAGCCCGATTACGCGGCGGCAGTTGCTGCCCGCGTGGCACAGCAAGGCGAGCCGCTCGAAGCGGTGATCTCGGACCTGGTGCAACATTTGAGAGGGATGTTTTTGTGGGGGCACCCACGCAGCCAGATCAATGTGATTCCCCATCCCTCGATCGCCAGCATCATCGGCGTTCTGCTGGCGTCAACCTACAATCCCAACCTGGCGAGCGACGAGAGCGGTCGCGGGTTTTCGGCAGCCGAAGTTCGGGCGACGACCATGGCCGCCGAATTGGTCGGCTACGACCCCACGCAATCGAGCGGAGTCTTCACCTTCGGCGGCACCGGCGGAATGATGTACGGCGTCAAGGTCGGCCTGGAAAAGGCCATGCCCGGTTGCCTGCGATCGGGCCTGACACAACCGGCGGTTGTGATCGCCAGCGAGCATAGTCACGCCTGCGCGGCGAACGTGGCAGCGTGGCTCGGCATCGGCCAGGACAATCTGGTCCGCGTCCCCACCGCAGAAGACCATTCCATCGACGGGAATCTGTTGGCTGAGGCTTGCCGCCAGGCGCTGAGCGCTGGACAACGCATCGCCGCTATTGTCGCCACGATGGGCTCGACTGATGCCTTTGGGATCGACAATTTGCAGTCGATTCACGCGCTGCGGGACACTCTGGTGCAGGAGTTCTCGCTCGACTATCGGCCGCATATCCATGCCGACGCCGTCATCGGCTGGGCTTGGAGTGTCTTCAACGATTACGACTTCCTGCAAAATCCCCTGGGCTTTCGCGGGCGCACCGTGCGCGCCCTGGCCAAGGCACACCACCACCTCAGGCACTTGAGGCTGGCCGATTCGATCAGCATCGATTTTCACAAAACGGGCTTTGCCCCCTACATTTCTTCGCTGTTGTTGTTT
>CAMFLN010000081.1 GCA_945957305.1 uncultured Planctomycetaceae bacterium
GACACATACGGCGTGGGTCAGCAAGTCCTTGGAATCGTACAGCAGCAGCTTGTCGCGCGGCTGGCCGGCGTCGAGGTCATACTCCCGCCCGAGATAAAAGACGCCGAGCTTCTCGAAATCTTCCACGCGAGGCTACTCCTGAATCCTGCCGAAGTCTCTGCAAAGAAAAACTAACAAATCACAGAGGAAATTATCCACAGATTACGCAGATGACACAGAGGGAAGACAAAAGTCGGATGAAAACAAAGCGTGGAATCCGCGGGCGTAAGTCGCCGTCTGCCGCAGAGTGATTTCTTCTGTCATCTCATCTGCAACATCTGTGTCATCTGCGGATGAGTTATTCTTGATCTTAAGAAGCGGCCGACTTCGCACCGGGGGCGACAAACACCGGCCAGCGCTGCGCCCACGATTGTGCTTGCTCTAGCTGTGCGGCCAAACGCAACAAAGTTGCCTCGTCGCCGTGTCGTCCCATGAAATGGCTGCCGATCGGCAATCCGGCGTCGTTCCAATAGAGCGGAACTGACATGGCCGGCTGTCCCGTCGCATTCGCGAGCGGCGTAAAAGGGCAGTAGCCCTGTAGCCAGGCGATGATGTCCTCGGCCGGCTTGGTCTGATCGAGCTCGCCCGTTTTCACCGGCGGCTGTGCCAGGACCGGCGTCAGCATGACGTCGTACTTGGTCAGGAACTGCACCATGGCATTGTTCGCCGCCTGCAGTGGGCCACTCCAAGCCAAGGCCACATCGGAGGGATTGTTCTTGCTGTCGATTTCGGCCAGCTTCAGGGTCCACGGTTCGAAGCTGTCAGGCGGCACGCGGTTGCCGAGGAACTTTTTCACACTTTTGAGCACGCGGCCGGCAACGGTGGCCCACAACACCAGGAACGCGTCGGCGAAGGCCTGGCTGTCGAATTTCGGCTCGGCCTCTTCGACGGTGTGCCCCAGATCGGCGCACAGCTTGGCGGTTGCTTGCACGGCTGCGGCGCAGTCGGGGTGAACCTTGTTGCCGGCGAAATCGGTCAGTCGAAACGCAATCCGCAGCTTGCCCGGCGCGGCTTTCAACTCTTCGACGTACGAACGGGCGGGCGGCGGGGCCAGGTAGCGTTCGCCGGGCGTGGGGCCGCGCGTCGCATCGAGCAAAGCCGCGCTGTCACGCACCGATCGGCTGACGCAGTGCACGACCGACAGGCCATCTTCCTTAACGCTCGTTCCTTCGGGGTTGCGCCCGCGATTGATCTTCAGTCCGAACAGCCCGCAGCAGCTCGACGGAATGCGGATCGAGCCTCCCCCATCGCTGGCCGAGGCGAGCGGCACCAAACCGGCGGCGACTGCCGCCGCCGAACCGCCGCTCGATCCGCCCGGGGACCGCGACAGGTCCCACGGATTTTTTGTCGTTTCATACGCCCGCGGCTCGGTTGTCGGCACCAATCCGAACTCAGGGGTGTTCGACTTGCCGACCACGATCAGCCCGGCACGCTCCATGCGCTGAATGACTTCCGACGTGCTGGGCGAGATGTTGCCTTTGAAGAACTTCGAACCGTAGGTCAAACGCACGCCTTTGAGCGGTTCCAGGTCCTTGACGAGAAACGGCACTCCGGCGAAGGGGCCCGTTCCCACCGGTTCACCAGCGCGCTGCCGCGCCTGCTCGAACGTGCGCGTCACAACCGAACCGACTTGTGGATCGAGCCGCTCGATGCGGGCGATCGCGGCGTTGACCAATTCCAGCGGTGTGACTTGCTTCTTGCGCACCAGCTCGGCCTGGCCCAATCCGTCGAGCGCGGCGAACTCGTCCGGCGGTGCGTCCTTTGCCAGGTGGCCCGAAGCAGGGCGCGCGGCGATCGAACCCAGGCCGGAAGCGGCGAGCGTGGCCGCGGTCACCCCGAGAAACTCTCGACGATTAGGAGCGTGCATCAGATGCCTCGTAACAGAGTGTGAATAACTTTGCGCGCTCGCGAGCTGGCCTGCCCGCCGGGATCACGGCGCGAGTTTATAGTGCGTCGAGAGGGCAACATCGTCGGATTTACAAATCGTCGTAATCGGTCTCGAACAGCAGCACCGCTTCGCGGACGTCTCCTGTTTTAACGCCGCGAGTGAACCAACGCTTCCGCTGCTCGGAGGTGCCGTGAGTGAACGAGTCAGGCACGACGTAGCCCTGGGCTTGCTTCTGCAAGCGATCGTCGCCGATCTGGAAGGCGGCGTTCAGCGCCGATTCGAGATCGCCTCGTTCGAGGAAATTGAATTTCTCCTGCGCATGATGCGCCCAGACGCCGGCCAGGAAGTCGGCCTGCAGTTCGAGCCGCACCGAGGCCTGGTTCCGGTCGCCGCCGCGCCCCATGCCACGCCGCTGCTGCGCCATGTCGGCAAAACCGAGCAGCCGCTGCACGTGATGCCCAACTTCATGCGCCAGAACATAAGCGCGGGCGAATTCGCCGGGCGCATTCAGCTTGCGCTCCATGTCCTGATAAAAGCCGAGATCGATATACACCTTGCTGTCGCCGCCGCAATAGAACGGTCCGACCGCCGCGTTGGCCAGGCCGCAGGCCGACTCGACCCGGCCGGTGAACAGGACCAGGGTCGGCTTTTCATAGCGCCGCCCCAGCCGCGAGAAAATCTCGTCCCACACGACCTCGGTATCGTGGAAGATCACTTTGCTGAACGAGGCTTCGCGTTCTTCCTCGGGGTTGGCCGGGCCTTCTTCGGCCGGCGCGCCGGGAGCGCCGACATTGATGCCTGGCGCGTTGAGCAACTGTTGCGGATCGACGCCAAACAGAAGCGCCAACACGATAATGATCAAAAGGCCGCCGCCCCCCAAGGCCACGGTCGGCCCACCCATGCGGCGACGATCCTCGACATTTTGACTTTCCTCACGACCTTCCCAACGCATGCGTGAATCCCCGCAAGAAGTGAATGCCCACCGAGGCGCGATTGGCCATGGTCGATGTCGACTGCAGAAGCGCCCGAACAGGCAATTCAATATAGCCGGCCTGACCCCGATCAACTCCTGGCATATTAGTCGCGTCCGATTGCCGGGACAACTTCCGCACGAATCGGAGCCAACCTGTTGGCCCGATGACCCTTCGGATTGTAGCGCCTTGCCATGGCGCGCCGTCATTCGTACGATTTCGCCGACCCGATGACCGCTGGGCGGGTCGACGCTGCGAAACTCACCAGGGAACACGGAGCAAATACCCCGATGGCCAGCCTGTTTGATGCCTTTAAACTCAAGGACGTGACGCTGCGGAATCGCATCGCGGTGTCTCCCATGTGTCAATATTCCTCGGTCGATGGCCACGCGACCGATTGGCATCTGGTTCATCTCGGTTCGAGGGCTGTGGGGGGCGCCGCTCTGGTCTGCGTCGAGGCGACGGCTGTCCTGCCCGAGGGGCGCATCAGCCCGGCTGATGCCGGCCTCTGGTCGGACGATCACGTGGCGCCGCTGGAGCGCATCACGCGGTTCCTGAAGGATCACGGCGCGGTGCCCGCCATTCAGATTGCGCATGCCGGCCGCAAGGCCAGTGCCAGCCGCCCTTGGGACGGCGACCGTCATTTGCAACCAGACGAAGGAGGGTGGGAGATTGTCGCACCCTCGGCCGTACCGTTTGGCGCCAACCTGCCGCGCACGCCGCACGCACTGAGTGTGGCCGAAATTCACAACGTCACGGCGGCGTTCGTCGCCGCGGCGCGGCGAGCTTTAGCAGCAGGATTTGAATGGCTCGAACTTCACTTCGCCCACGGCTATCTCGCACACAGCTTCTATTCACCGCTCGCAAACCAGCGCACTGACCAATACGGCGGCAGTTTCGAAAACCGCAGCCGCTTCCTGTTGGAAACGCTCTCGGCCGTTCGCGCCGTCTGGCCTGAGCGCTGGCCGCTCACCGCGCGCCTTTCGGTTACCGACTGGATCGAAGGTGGCGTGACGGTCGAAGAGTCGATCGAGCTGGTGCGCCGCATGAAGGCGCTGGGCCTGGACTTGATCGACGTGAGCCAGGGCTTTGCCGTGCCTGACATCTCGAAGATTCCCTGGGGGCCAGGTTTCATGCTGCCCATCGCCGGGCGAATTCGCCGGGAAGCGGCGCTGCCGACCGCCGCCGGCTGGATGATCACCGAGCCGCACCAGGCGGATGGCGCGATCCGCGAGGAGCAGACGGACCTGGTGATGCTCGCACGCGAAATGCTGCGCGACGCTTACTGGCCTTTTCACGCCGCGCGGACCTTGGGGATCGAAATGCCGCAACAAATCTTGCCAGTGCAATACGCCCACTGGCTCAAGCGGTAGGTCCCGTCCGCACGCTTCTACCCTATTTTCACTCGCCGTGATCGTTGTGTCGTGGTGGTTCTTCCTTCTTCAGGAAGCAAATTGGAGTTACCACAACGACACGACGGGCACGACGAGGGAAATTCCGGGGGAGGTGCGGCAGCGAGCTGCTGAATTCCCGAACAGCGCTGCAAAGCCCGCGCCTGGTCAATTCATCATTCTGCAATCAGCATTCATCATTTACTTGAACCGCTTCGCGCCGCCGCTGGATTGGTAGTTCTCGCTGGTCAGCAGTGCTTCGCGTGGCTGCGGTGTAACCGGTCGCTTGGTGACTGCCGACATACGGTCGGGCGCCTGCGCGTGCCCTTCGGCCGAGAGTTGTCGCAGCAGATCCTGCGAGGCGCGGTCGACCACCACAATTTCGCTCATCGAATGGGCGTCGGCCAGCGGTCGCACAATGCAGATCACTTCGGCGTCGGCCGAGGAGGAGCGAATCTTTTCCAATAGCGAGCGTTCGGCCGGCGTGATCGCCTGGTTGCCCGGCAGCCCGCGCGGAGCCGTGGGATCCTGCGAACTGGTCGGCACGACGCGTGGCGCCACGCTTTGCATGTCGGCGATCGGCATGGTGCGTGCCATGCTCGTCGGGTCACTGGCCAATGGGGCACTCGCCGGCGTCGTCGTGGCAACCAATTCGGTCAGGCCCTTGCGGGCGATCTCGTTGTGAATCGAGCCAATGCCGGCATAGAGCCCTTCGTTGTCCGCCGGATCGGCCGCGTTGCAAACGCCGATCAAGAGCCCGTCGGCCGTGAACAAACCTCCGCCGCTGCGCCCTTCGACCGGCTGCCCGGCGACCTGAATGTTCGGCGGTGGCAAATATTTGTCCGTGCTGGTAACCCTGCTGGTGCGGACGCTCGGCTCGCGACCGTTATCGCAGCCGATACTGATGACCGCATCGCCCGTGCGCACGATGTGACTCGGAATCGCCAGCTGCGCGACTTGCACCGGTACTCCCGGGCGGAAGCTCACTAGCCCCACATCGCGCTTCAGGTCGTAGCCGATGAGTTGCCCCGCGACTTTTTTGGGCGCTCCGGGGCCGAACAGGTCGACCGTGATGCGTCCCTGGCCTTTGGAATCGCGGAAAATATGACCGCACGTCAGCACGAGAGCTTCGCCCGCGCGGGCGTCGATGATCGTGCCCGAGCCGACGGAATTGCCGTCGGGATCTTCGATGCGCAGTCGCACGCTCGAGGCCAGGCAGCGCTCGGCAGCCTGAGTGTTCTTGGCCAAGGCGGTGCTGGCTTCGGCCAGGGCTTGGCGATGCGGACCTTGCGCGAAGGTCGGAGCGGAAGTGACCAGCGGTTCCTGGCTGAACTCGCTGGGCAGCGGATGGCTACTCGGTTCAGCCGCGCCGGGCGCGAACGTCGTCGGCATTTGAGCCGGGGGTGACGTGTTTGTGGCGGGCAAAGCAGCATCCGGCATGGCGCCGCCGGCAAAAGTCGTGGGCCGACCTGGCAGGGCAGGAATATGCCCTGGCATGTTGCCGGCCACGGCGCCCGCCGTCGAGCCGCGTTTAGCGAGACTTAACATTTGTTCCAAGCGTGATCGCGTGGCGCCGCCGACGACGCGGTCGACTTCCTGACCATCGACGATCATGACAAAGCACGGAATTGCGGTCACGTTGTAGCGCGCGGCGAGCGCGCGTTCTTGATCGAGATTCACTTTGCGGATCGGCGCGCCTTGCGCGGCCAGCGAATCGACGATCGGCGCCATCTGGCGGCACGGCCCACACCATTCGGCCGTGAAATCGAGCAACTCAGTCTGCCCAGCCCCCGTCATTGCGAGACACGCCACGACGGAATGCAACACAAGCATGGATCCCTCCTTGGATCGTGCGATAACGGCGCGGCCCGGGCGGCCGGCGTGCGGGGCCGGCAGAACGAGACGAACCGACTGCAGGGAGCGAGCCGGAAGATGGGTCGGCGGTGGCGATCCCGCGCGGAATCGCAGCACACCAGCGAAGGCAACCTCCTTGTCGCCGTCACGACCGTCGGTGAACGTTTCGCCGCGACCAGTGTCCTTACTGGTCCCAAGCTCTCCCCTCGGCGAGCTTGTGTGCGACGTCGGGTAAACGCTGCCGGCGGCCACTCGAGTCCGTGACAAAGCGGCGACATATTGCCGACGTTCGTCAATTCGTACAAGGCCAACCATGCAACAGTGGGCAGCAGGCAGAGTGCAGCCGGCAGCGGAATGCAAGCTGTAGGACATTACTAAGCATTTCACTCCCCTCCCGCTTGCTGCCCACTTGCATGCCGCACTCCCGAGTATTTCGGCGGTCGGATACAATGCCGGCCTAAACAGTCGGCAGTAGGCAGAGGGCAGAGGGCAGTGAAATGCTAGCTGCCAGCCGCCGTCACCTATTCAACTGCCTGCCGCCCCCTATCTACTGCCCACTGACTACCGGCTACTATTTCCATGCGACGAATCCTGGTTACGAGCGCGTTGCCTTATGCCAATGGCCATATTCATTTGGGCCACTTGGTCGAATACATCCAGACCGATATCTGGGTGCGGTTTCAGCGGCTGCGCGGGGCGCAGGTCGTCTATATTTGTGCCGACGACACGCATGGCACGGCGATCATGATTCGCGCCCGGCAGGAAGGGCGCAGCGAAGAGGCCGTGATTGCCGATATGCAAGCGGCGCATCAGCGCGACTTCGCCGGCTTTGGCGTCGAATTCGATCACTACGGCAGCACGCACAGCCCGGCGAATCGCGAGCTGTGCGGCGTCTTTTGGAAATCGCTGCGCCAGGCGGGCCTGGTCAGCGAACGTCCGGTCTCGCAACTCTTCGACCCGAAAGCAGGCACATTCCTGGCCGACCGGTTCGTGAAGGGAACTTGTCCGAAGTGCAAATCGCCCGATCAATACGGAGATAGCTGCGACAAATGCGGCTCGACCTATTCGCCCACAGAACTGATCAACCCAGTGAGCACGCTCTCGGGCGCGACGCCTGAGCTGCGCTCGGCCGATCACCTGTTCATTCACACGGAACAGTTGCGGCCGTTCCTGACCGAGTGGACGCAGTCCGGCGATCACCTGCACCCCGACGTGGCCAAGTGGTTGGCCGCGGCGTTTCTGGCCGAGCCGCTGCGTGATTGGGACGTGTCGCGGCCGGCGCCCTATTTCGGCTTCGAGATACCAGACTCGCCAGGCAACTATTGGTACGTGTGGTTCGACGCGCCGATCGGCTACATCGCGGCGAGCCGCGAATGGTGCGAGAAGAACGGCGAAGAGTTCGAATCGTGGTGGCGCAACCCAGCGACCGAGGTGCACCACTTCATCGGCAAGGATATCACTTACTTCCACACCCTCTTTTGGCCGGTGATGCTCAAGGCCTCTGGCTTCAACCTGCCAAAGATGATTCACATTCACGGTTTTTTGACCGTGAATGGCGAAAAGATGTCGAAGACCAAGGGGACATTCGTCCGCACGGCGACATACCTCGAACATCTCGACCCGGCGTACTTGCGCTATTACTACGCGTCGAAGCTGACGCCGAAGCTCGATGATCTGGATATGAACCTCGACGAGTTCGTGACCAAGGTCAACAGCGACCTGGTCGGCAAGGTGGTGAACCTGGCCAGCCGCACGGCGCGTTTTGTCGAAAGTACCGGGCTGGCGGCGAAGTACCCTGACGACGGTGGACTGTTTACATCCGCGGCCGACGCAGGCGAAGAAATAGCCGCCGCCTACGACGCCTGCGACTACAACCGCGCCATGCGATCGATCATGGCGCTGGCTGACCGCGCGAACAAATACGTCGAAGAGCGCGAGCCGTGGAACCTGCGCAAAGACCCGGCACGCGCGACGGAATTGCAGGAAGTCTGCACGGTGGCGTTGAACTTGTTTCGCCAGCTGGCGGTATATCTCGCGCCCGTTCTGCCGAGTTTTGCCCGGCAGGCGAGTACGCTGTTGAACCAACCGATCGCACGTTGGGACGAAGCGGCGAAGCCGCTCCTGGGAACAAAGGTCAGCCGCTTTGAACATTTAATGAAACGAGTAGAACCCGCACAGGTTACCGCCATGATCGAAGCCAGCCGAGAAGAAGCCGCGAAGAATGCCCCCCCCGCACCAACCACGGCCGCTGCGTCCCCACCGGCGCCGGCAACCAATGTCAACGACGGTCCCGAAGCGCTCGCGGCCGAGCCGTTGGCCCCGGTTGTTTCGTTCGAAGATTTTTCGAAGGTCGATTTGCGCGTGGCGCGGGTCGTGGCGGCCGAAGAAGTGCCCAAGAGCAAGAAACTGTTGCGGCTGACGTTGAGCCTGGGGGGCGAAGAGCGGCGCAACGTCTTCGCCGGCATTAAGGGGGCCTACACGCCCGACCAATTGCTGGGCCGACTGGTGATCATGGTGGCAAACCTCGAGCCGCGCAAAATGACGTTCGGCCTCAGCGAAGGCATGGTCGTCGCCGCCGGCCCCGGCGGCAGCGAAATCTTCGTCCTCAGCCCCGACGCCGGCGCGGTACCGGGGCAGAGGATACATTGATGTGGCAGTAGACAGTGGTCAGTAGATAGTAGTCAGATCAAAAAGACGGTTGTG
>CAMFLN010000082.1 GCA_945957305.1 uncultured Planctomycetaceae bacterium
GAGAAGTACGTGATGAAGACGTACAACGGCACGTATCGCGAGCACTTCCTGGAAAAAATCAAGCAGTCTCTCGGCAAGATCGAGGCAAAGTCACGCGCTAACGAGCAAGTCCTGACGCGATAAGCAACGGGATAAACATGGCGCGGGTGGTGTGTGTGTTCATGTGTCTCACCTGAGCAAGGCGTCACATCCGGTAGCTGAAGGTGCGCGGGGCATTGCAGCTGCGGCCCGCGACGCTCAAGTGGGATTCTCGCCTCGTTTCGCGGAATTTGACCCGTGACGCAGACGAAAGGGTCAAATCTGATGCGGATCGCGTAGAGCGCTAGTCGATTCGAGGATTCGCTGTCGCAGCACTCCGAGATGCTGTCGGCCAGGGGGACATCCATCCCCCCGGGTCCCCAGGTGACGCCTGAAGCAGGCGTCTTGCCGGGTTAAGAAGACTTTTTTTGAGCGCCTTTCTCCGCCGTCGCGAGAGGTTCGTTTCGTCCTCGCATTGACGAGTGATGGTGGATTTATCGAGGGCGAGGCGGCCAAATCCTACGCAAAAGGGATCTCCGGAGGGTATTTTTGAGATTTTTGTCGGTTTTTACTTCCAATTTTGCCCAATCCCCGACGTAACCCACAGGGTGGGGGATTCCGTCGGGAAGAACGCTAACAAAGGTTGCTCTGTTGAACGAACCGGGGCGGCAGATCAATAGCGATGAATTCGTCGCACTTTTGGTGCGGCACGAGCGGCGGCTGCGTGCCTTTGTCGCGACCCTGCTGGGGCGCTTTGAAGACATTGACGAAGTCGTCCAAAACGCGTGGCTCGTCGCGTGGCGAAAGATGGACTCGTTCTCGTGTCACTCCACGAATTTTGATGAGGAATTCGTCCGCTGGCTCTGCGCAATCGCGCGCTTTGAACTGCTTGCGTATAGGCGCAAGAACGGCCCAGGAATGGTGTTGTTTGACGAGGAATTGATCGAGAATCTGGCCGACATGCGCATCGAGCAGGCGGACTATTTCGAATCGCGTCATCGTGCGTTACTGAACTGCTTGCGACGTCTCAGTCCACGTGATCGCGAAATGGTTTTCGACCGCTACGGCCGCGGCAAATCGGTGCAGCAGATGGCCACTACGGCAGGCCGAAGTCTGGACGGCATTTACAAGTCCTTGGGTCGGATTCGCACTGCATTGTTTGCGTGCATCGATTCCTCGCTGAAGCAGGAAGGTTGTTAGGGATGACAGCTGCCAGTGACGACATGAAGGAACTCGACGAGTTGTTGCAGAGAATGTGCGACTCGTGCCTGGACGCCGTCGCAGCGGCGCGCCTGGCGGAGATCCTTGCCTCGTCGAAGGCTGCCCAGCGTCGCTATATCGAGTACATGGACTATTGCATTGGCATTGCCCATGCGCTGCCCGGTATTGACGAGAACGACCGGCTATTACCGCGTCAGTCAGCGTCCACGATATTGCCATTTGACGCTCCGCGGTATCCCCCTTCGTCGGCAGCAGACCCAACGCCCATGTTGAGCGTCGCTGTGAATGATAGGACGCGATTGAGTCGGAAGCAGACGATCTCCATTCCGCGGTTCTCGCTTCTCCGCTCCCTCCTGTATCCGATGACGCGCGCGCCATTGAGGATGTGGGCGGCTGCGGTGCTGCTACTGTGCTTATTGGGCGCTCCATGGATGCTGCGGGCACTTCGACCGGTTGTGGTGCAACCGGCGCCGGTTGAGTCGTTAACGGCCGACGCCGCAAACCTTGAGTCGGATTTTGCCGCGCGCATTATCGGCATGACGTCCGATACGACCTGGGAGAATCCGGGCGCGAAAGTCGACGCACTGCTCCGATTTAAAACCCATGAGACGATTCACGTTTTGACCGGACTCGTCAGGATTGAGTTCGTATCCGGCGCCAAAGTCATCCTGCAGGCGCCCGCCGTTTTCACACCCACTGGGCCGGATTCCGGCCAGCTCGATCGTGGCCGATTGACCGGTAAGGCCACGAACGGGAACTTCCGACTGACGACAAAAGCCGCCGAGGTGATCGATCTTGGCACGGAGTTCGGCGTTGCGGTCGACGACGTTACTGGCACCGATGTGCTGGTCTTCGATGGCGAAGTCGAAGTGGTCCCCCGCGCTGCCGGTCCAGATGCCGGCAGAGTGCTGAAAATGACCGAGGGGATGGCTGCCCGCATTACTCCGACCGGCAGTGCGGTTCACGATTTTCCTGCAGAGCCAGGTGGATTCTCGCGATCCATCACGTCGTTGGGTAACCGTGACAAGGACAATGAATTGAGCCTGGTCGACGTCATTTGTGGCGGCAACGGTTTTGACAACAACCTGGCCGGCGCCATTGACCCGCGGACAGGGAAGCCCGACAGCGGTGTGTGGTTGAGGTCCTGGGGCGCGGGCCGCCGCAAGGGTGCTGCGTTTAATCTGATCACGCATTGTCCACCGCTGGATGCCGTCTTTATTCCCTTTATCGGCGGAGAGGCGACCCAGGTCGATTCGCTCGGCAACAAAATCGTATTGCCCTGCTTTACTTCGCAGACCTTTGGACCGATCTGGGCTCGACGCAGCACGAAAGGCCTCGATACTGCAGGTGAAGGGATCGACTTTTGGGGACCGGATACCTTCAAAGATGTGAACCAGCGACTGCAGTCGACCCGGCACGGCGTGATCGGCTTACAAGCCAACGTCGGATTCACGGTTGACTTGCAGGCGGTGCGCATGCGGCAGCATTGCGACGTTACAGGCTTCGAGGCAGTCATCGCCCTGCTAGCGGCTTATAAGGATCGTCAACAACGCGATCCGGCGAAAACCCTTGTGGATTTTCGCGTGTATGTCGACGGCGTCCTTCGCACTAGTCGACTTTCGATCAAACGTGCTGACGGCGACATCCGAGTCGCCGTTTCCCTAACCCCCGTGGACCAGAGGATAACGCTCGTGAGCACTGACGCGGATGAGTCGATCTTGTTTGACGAATTGGTCTTGATCGACCCCATCTTGATGCTCGACAGATCAACGCGAAGTCAGAGTTCCGAATGAATTATCTTTCCACGAGGGGACAGCCTAATGAATTTGTTCAGCCCGCGTTATTTGGTAACTGCCGTAGTGATGGCCGCTGCGCTCACGAGCGCGATCACTGCCCGCGCGGTTGTGATTGTCAATGACACCTGGCTCGACGGGACGCGCACTGATCCGGCGGCGCCTGCTTATTCGGAGAATGGTGTGGATCTCGATCTGGACGGCAACCTGGAATCGGTGTGGTACCGCGGCGGTATTGGGACGTTCGATCCAGCGGCAGCCGGCGGGCCATTGCGCCTCGACCTCAGCGGCGGGCCCTCGACCTCACAGTCCACGATCACGACGTACTTTACACCCGAAGCGACGCCTGTGACTTTGGGCGTGGGTGAGACAATCAAGGTGACCTGGACGTTTGCTGCTACGGGAATTTCGAGCAACAGCTCGCAGGCGATGCGGGTCGCGATTGTGAATTCGCCCGGCGCGAACCGGCTGACGTCCGATTTGTCTCCCGTCAGCGATACCTACACAGGCTACGCCAGCTTTATCAACCTGACTTCCGGCAACCTGCAGGCTGCCGCGCCGTTCGAACTGCGCGAGCGAGTGAGTCCTGGATCTTCCGGCTCGTTGCAGTCTTCGGCAAGCGTGTGGACGGCCATCGGGAATGGCGCTACGGCGGGCAACGCGGGGTTCACGAGCGGTTTGACCTACACCTATACCTTCGAGGCCACGCACACTCCGGCTAACGAGTTGGCCATCGTGACTCGCCTGACGGGGCCGGGTTTGGATGGAGACGGCGTCGCCGAGGTAAATCTTACCGACCCGACCCCGAACGGCGGCAGCTTTACCTTTGATACCTTCTCGGTCCGATTCGGCAGCCCGGCAACAACGGCGAACATAATCGACACCAGCCTGTTCCGTGTGGAAGTCGTCCCGGAGCCGGCGTCGTACGTCATGTTGGGTTTGGGTGGAATTCTGGCAATCGGTCTAGCCCGCCGCCGTAAGGCGGGCTAGGCGGTGGATCGCTTCGAGCGTGAGGCAAACGAGGCCATGAACAATTAGCGCGGTGTTTGTAGAGCTGGTCAGGTGCAGGTACCCAACAGCAACTCAATGCATTTTTTTGAAGGCGTTTTCATGATGATCCGTATGACCAACAAGATCGCAGGTTTGCTCGCCCTCGCGATGACATGGGCCGTTGCAGCTCGTGCAACGGCAGCGGTCGTCGCGAGTTATGCCGGACCGGAATCTTTCGCGACACACCATGTCGTGGTTCTCCCCGACGTCTCAGTCGGGTTGGAGGGAACTCTGAGCATGGATTTTATCGCGCCGGATATCACCACCCGGCAGTTCCTGTGGACCGCCACCGACGCGTTCGGCGGCTCCCCTCCCGGTGAAGGAGAAATGGCACTGCAAATTCGCAATGGTCGCATTGGCTTGTCGTATTGGACCCTGCCGCAGCAGGTTTTGAACGCGGGACATACGTATGAAAGCCTTCCCATTCCCGCCGATGGTTTGAAACACCACGTGGAGGTCACCTGGAAAAACGGAAATCCCGTCGTACTCAAGTTGGACGGTGCGGGTCTGGCCGCCAAGATTGGCGGTGCGGCGGGTGGATCTTTGACCAGTTGGACCACACTAACGGGGGCGCATGTCCTGGGGGGCGAGCCAGACGGACTGGGTGGAATCAAATTTGCCTACGGTGGCACCGTATCGAACATGGTGCTGAAAGACGTCTATTCCTACGTCGTCGGCGATGTGAATTTCGACGGCATCGTCAATGGCCAAGATATCGCCCTGATGGCTTCGCAATACCTGGTTGTGGCGACACTTCCCGGTCTGATTGCGGGGGACGCCAATATGGACGGCATCGTCAACGGCCAGGACATCGCTTTGGTGGCATCAAACTGGCTGCAATTTCCGTCTCCGGGGTCGGCCGAGGCCGCCGCGGTTCCCGAGCCGGGAACTTTTGCGCTGCTGAGTTTGGGGCTGGCCCTAGGGGGCTGCGCAGCGATTCGCCGGCGGCGGAATCGTTGTTGATCCCCAGTTGGCCCGGTGCGTCGAGCAATCGGCATTTGGACAGCGCGAATCACGCGACGGGAATACTTTAATGAGTCGTCTGCTGCTATTTGCCGTGGCATTCAGCGCCGCTGTCTTCAACGGCGCGCACACCAGCCACGGGATCGTACTGGTTAACGATACCTGGAAAGATGGTACGCGCACGGATCCGTTGTCGCCGGACTATACCGAGAACGGCGTCGACCTCGATCACGACGGTGACATCGAATCGGCTTGGTTTCACGGCGGAGCTGGTTCGTTCGATGTCGTCGGGGCGGGGGGACCGTTACGCAATGATCTCACGTCGTTTGCCACCACACAGTCCTCGTTGACGACGTATTTCGCTCCGGAAGCGACACCGGTGACGCTCGACGTGGGGCAAAAGCTCAAGGTCACTTTTGTCTTTACGCCGACGCTGCTGGAATCCGACGGCATCGATATGACCGGTCAGAGCTTTCGCATGGCGGTTGTAAATACGCCCTCAATCGCCCGAATCTCGACGGACGTCAATCCTCCGCAGGCCGCCTACAGCGGCTACGGCGCCTTCATCAACATGCAACGGCCGACCTTTGACGCAGCCGACGGTATGCCGTTCGAGTTGCGCGAGCGGGTCAACCCTACGCCCTCCGGTGGGCCCCTACTGTCTTCGCAGGCGGCCTATTGGTCGGTACTGGGTAACGGCGCCACAAACGGCAACCCGAGTTTCACCAGCGGTACTCAGTACACGTACACCTTCGAAGCCACGCACACCGCGGCTGACGAGTTGGCCATTGTCAGCCGTCTCTCGGGCGCAGGCTTTAATGGAACCGGATTCGCCGAGGTCGATTACACCGACCCTACGCCCAACGGCGGCAGCTTCAGCTTTGACACCTTCACCCTCCGGCTTAACAGCGGTTACCAAACGGCGGGGATCTTGGACATCAGCCTGTTGAAAGTCGAACTACTCAACGCTGTTGCCCCGCTGGTCGGCGACGTCAATTTCGACAGCATCGTCAACGGGCAGGATATCGCTCTCGTCGCGTCGAATTGGTTGCAAACGGGCGATGCCCCGGGCGACGCCAATAACGACGGAATCGTCAATGGTCAGGATATCGCGATCATCGCCTCGAATTGGCTGGCAACATCCGGACCGGGTAGCGGGGCTGCGCAATCTGCCGCCCTGCCGGAGCCAGGCGGTCTGACCCTGCTCAGCGTGGCGCTGATGTTGGATGGGCTCAATCGACTTTATCGTCGGCGTAACCCGCCCCTTTAGAAAGCAGATCTGACAGAACTATTCGTTGCAACTGCAAAGCAATCAGCACCTCCAGTCAGCCGCTCTCGGCGGGGCAACTCGCTCCGCCGAAGGGGCTGGCTGGATTAAATGTCGCACTGCCAGTGATGACACGCGACTTGTCAACGTTTGCCAGTAAACAGGCCATTGATCCCACAGATACAGGAAGTCAGATATGCATCGACGGCGACAACCCGACCGCAATTCTCTCCATGCGTCGAGGCGTAGAGCGGGCATCTCGGCCGTCGGGCGGGCCGGCGCCTGTCTTCCAGTGCCGCGAGGTTTCACGCTCGTTGAACTCTTGGTTGTCATCGCGATTATTGGGATCCTGATCGGGCTGTTGCTGCCGGCAGTGCAAGCCGCCCGCGAAGCGGCCCGCCGCAGCCAGTGTTCGAACAACTTGAAGCAATTAGCGCTGGCCACGCAGACTCATGAGGAGGTTTATCGAACACTACCCAGCGCCGGCTGGGGCGCGCACTGGATGGGAGATCCCGATCGCGGTTTTGGCGTGGCGCAACCGGGTGGCTGGGCCTACAACATTCTGCCGTTCCTCGAACAAGGCAACCTGCGGACGTGGGGCGTTGGCAGTACGGGCGCCACCAAATCGGCAGCGCTAGCGAGTTTGCGGGCGACGCCGGTCCCCACTTTTTATTGCCCTTCGCGCCGCACTCCGGGAGTGTACGAAGGGAGCAAGACTTGTATCAACGCCGACAACCCGCCGGGAAATCTTGTGGCCAAGACCGACTATGCCGGTAACGCGGGATCGGCGCCCGCTCCGATCTCTCCCTACGTTCCTTGGTCATACGCTGAAACCGGGCCGAACGATAAACTAAATTGCTTGACCAAGTTTCCTAAATGTTATTGGGCAAACACCGATGCGGTGCTCGATAACAACTTTGACGGAATCTTCATGGGGCGTCGCATTACCGAGTTGCGGCACGTTACCGATGGCACGTCGAACACCCTGCTGTACGCCGAGAAGTTCTTGAAACCGCGCAACTACGAGAATACCATCTCGAGCACTGACGACCCTGGTGATGACAATGCGAATTGGCAGGGAGCTGACCCCGACATATTGCGTTACGTTGGTAAGATCGCCACCCGCCTTCCTCAATTTGATAAGGACGATGTCGCTCAGGATGTTTATCTGGCAGCCTTCGGTAGCGCTCATGTCAGCGGTGTCCAAGCTGCCTTCTGCGACGGCAGCGTGAAGATGATCAGCTACTCGATCGACCCCGTTGTTTGGGTCGCCGTTGGCACCCGCGCTTCGAGCGATATAGTGCCTGGCGGTGCCTTCTAGTTTCCGCCGGATTGGCCCTTCGTCAAAGATGGTATACGGGGGTCCGACCTTGCCCGCAATGAAAATGGCAACTTCATTCCACTCTTCGGTGAAGTCCTAGCCATAGCGAAATGGTGATTCGCGGGGCATTGCCAATGCTCTGAAAGGAGCTCCTGTTCCCCCTCCCAATTATCGCGACAATGGCCCTGGAGTCTGACGCGCATCCAGCGCGCCGGGAACGACATTGCTGCGACGGAGCAATAAGACTGCTACGCCCAACGCGCCCGGATAACGGTACTCGCGGATTGGGCCGCAGCAGGGTACGGTGTGGGGGGATCGCGCGCTTGGCAAAGTAAACACTGGCTGGAAATTAATGGGGGCACTCCTCAGGCGAATTGCGCCCGGATTGAACCTGAACGAACCAACTAATCGCATGATGGCCGGCACGAGATGCCAGCTGACTATCGGTAACACACAATTGACGACTACATCTACATCGGCGATTGGCCGCTCTCTTGTACTGGCATGCGTGTCGGTGCTGGGGGTAATGCCAGCGGTTCACGCGCAGGACGCATCGCAGTCGGTACAGGCGGCTCCCACGCCATCGTCGGCTGCGGAAATCGACAAATGGGAAGTCGCGATACAGAGGAGACTAGAGGGTTTTTCGCCGACGCCGGGCGCGATCATTTGCATAGGAAGTTCACAAATACGGGGATGGAAGACCGTATCGAGCGATCTCGCGCCTCTCACTGTTTACAATCTCGGCATCGGCGGCAGCACGATGAAGGAAGCCGCCGAACTGTTCGTGAAGAAGTTGGTTATCCCCTTCAAACCACGTGCTGTCATCCTTTACGAAGGTAGTAACGATATCGCCAGAGGAGTAACGCCGGAAGAATTGATCGAGCATTTCAAGGAAGTGCATCGCCAGATCCATGCAAACCTTCCGGACGCACGTCTATATGTGCTCGGGATTGTGCCTAGCCCCGGCAATCGCTTCAAACGGTGGAGCAAGATTCAGCACGCGAATCGATTGTTGAAAGCCGAATGTGCCAAAGAACCCTGGATGACATTCATCGACACTACGTCCCCCCTCATCGGCGCCGATGGCCAGCCCCGGCCCGAGTGCTTTATCCCCGGCGATATCCACTTGTCGGCGGAAGGCTACAAAGTATGGACCAGCGTGATCGGGCCCGAGG
>CAMFLN010000083.1 GCA_945957305.1 uncultured Planctomycetaceae bacterium
ATTTGATCTTCCTCGGTTTGGTCGGAATGACCGATCCGGTGCGCGAAGAGGCGCGGTTCGCCATTGATCAATGCCGCCGCGCCGGGATTCGCCCCATCATGATCACGGGTGACCACCCGTCCACGGCGCGGGCTATCGCCGCAGAATTGACGCTGATAGATGCTGGCGAGCGAGTGCTCACCGGCCAGGACCTCGACGCTCTGTCCAAAGCACAATTGGAAGCCGCACTGCCGCAGGTCGCCGTCTTCTCCCGCGTGCGTGCCGAGCACAAGCTGGAGATCGTCAGAGCGTGGCAGGCACGGGGCGAAATCGTCGCCATGACAGGCGACGGCGTCAACGACGCGCCCGCCATCAAGGCAGCGCACGTAGGCATCGCCATGGGATTGTCAGGAACCGACGTCACGAAGGAAGCCTCGGACATCATCCTGACGGACGACAATTTTGCGTCCATCGTAAATGCCATCGAGGAAGGTCGCGGGATCTATGACAATATTCAGAAATTCGTCCGCTATCTTTTGACGTGCAATTCTGGGGAAGTGTTGTTCATGTTTTTCGCAGCGGTCTTCGGCTGGCCAAGCCCGCTGACGGCGGTGCAAATCCTGTGGATCAATCTGATCACCGACGGTCTGCCGGCGTTGGCACTGGGGCTCGAACCGCCAGGTCCCGACATCATGCGCCGGCCCCCGCGCCCAGCCCGCGAAACATTGATTACACGTGCCCTGGGCTGGCAAATCTTCTGGCAGGGTTTATTGATCGCCACGGTTACCCTCGTGGCTTTTGAACTGATCTACTCGGGCGCCGGCGAAAATCTCGAGGCGGCTCGCACCGCAGCCTTCTGCGTGCTGGCTTTTTCTCAACTGCTGTTTGCCTTCACCTGCCGCAGTCAGAGATACACGCTGCCTGAACTGGGCGTCACATCCAATCGCTATTTGTCCCTCGCGATCGCAACATCGCTCGGACTACAAATCAGCGCTGTCGTAGTACCAGGCGTCAGCAGCCTATTTGATGCGACGGATCTTAACGTGCGGCAATGGGCCATGGTACTTATCCTCTCTTTGGTCCCGGTTACGATCGTCGAATGCCTGAAGCTGGTGATTGTGTACACAAGAATCGGCTCTAGACGCGCGGCGCATCACGCACCAGACGGAGCCGAAGGAATTGCCCCGAGACTCTGATGCCCACATTGGCCACTAAGTACTGCACATCGACCTGGGCGGTCCGACACAAGCGACAGCAAATTCCGCGGCCCTCAAGCGGCCACTGCCGCGGATAATCCGCCGCGATCGGGTGAGCAACGGACTGAGGGTTAGTCTTCCGCGCAGATCAAGGACAACAAGGCGCCGATAGTTCGGTGTTGTTCGATCGAATGCCGCAAGGGCCGATTGCGGAGGATGCGATAGCGGTTCTTCCGTCCGATCTTTTCGCGTTCGATGAATCCCCCCTCTTCCAGATCAGCGATGATCTTTTGTACAGCTCGCTCGGTGATGCCGACCCGTGCCGCCACGGCGCGGAGAACCATGGAAGGGTCTTGCGTCAACAGAATCAGGACATGCGAGTGATTTGTCAGGAATGTCCAGCGTGAGCCATTCTCGGACGGCGCCTGCTGCTGATTCACCGACTGCGTCGGCTGACGGCGTTGCACGCCCTTTGTGGCGTGCTTGGTCGGTTTATTAATGCTGGATTTGGGCATTGGGTTCACATGGCCGTGGCGTAAGACTCTCTCGTCTGGGGGGCTTCCGTAGATTTTATCGGCAAAAAATACGATCTGTCAATCGCGAATTACAGGTAGTTATTCCAGGTTCGCCAATCTCCCATCTTTTTGGCCGGCGGTCGTGCAGTTCCCGGCCGTCCACGGCCGATACTACAGGCGTTGCCCATTGACGAACTGTGGTTCGCGTATTAGTATTCGCTACATGGTCGTCGCATGTAGCGAGTTATTTCAAGGAGATTCGCATGAATGGGCTGCTTCCCGCCTTGCTCATTACTCTCGTCGTATCGCTGTTTGGTCTTGGACTGATTCCTGGTCGTCGCGCGAATCACGCGGCTCCCCTGTTGGGCTGGTTGACAACCATTGTTTCCGGCCTGGCGTTCATTGTCTCGCTCGCCGCAGGGGTCCGGGTGATAACGACGGAGCCGATGGACTACTCGTTTGTGGAATGGAATTCGCCGGTCCCGTTTTGCCTCGGAGTCCACGTCGACGCCGTCACCGTCGTGATGATGGCGCTGATCAGCTTCATTGGACTGATCATCGCACGTTTTTCGACCCGCTACCTTCTTGGTGATCCTCATCAGGGGCGCTTCTTCCGCTGGATGTCCTTCACACTCGGGGCAACCCTTCTGCTCGTGATGTCCTGCAATCTCGTGCTGTTCACGGCCGCATGGATGATGACCAGTTTCGGTTTGCATCAACTCCTTGTTTTCTATCCTGATCGACCATGGGCGGTCTGGGCAGCCCGCAAGAAGTTTCTCATCAGCCGCCTGGGCGACGCGATGCTGATCGCGGCGCTGGTATTGACCTACCGCAGTTTCGGAACGACTGAATATTCGGACATCTTCGCGGCAGCCGACGCGATCCACAACGGGACCGCACAAGGCAGTTTCTCAACATCCCTGATCGGCGTCCTGTTCGTCCTGGGTGCGATTACCAAGTCGGCCCAGTTTCCGTTCCACAGTTGGCTTCCTGACACGATGGAGACACCGACGCCGGTCTCCGCTTTGATGCACGCGGGAGTGATTAATGCGGGCGGGTTTCTGGTCATTCGACTCAGCCCGATCGTGTCGTTGTCGCCAATCGCGCTTGAATTGCTGGCGCTTATCGGGGCAGTGACGGCGATTGTGGGAAGCGTGGTCATGCTGACGCAGACGAGCATCAAACGCTCACTCGCATATTCCACGATCGCGCAGATGGGTTTCATGATGTTGCAGTGCGGATTGGGAGCTTTCTCCGCCGCGCTGTTGCACATCGTGGCTCACGCGGCCTACAAGGCTCACGCCTTCTTGAGCAGTGGAAGCGCGCTCGATAGCGCCGCACGAATGAAAGTCCCAGCGATGCCGGTGTTTTCAGCCGGCCGCAATGCTCTGGCGTTTGTCGGTGCAATCGGATTCGCGGCGGCGATCGTCTTCGGTACTTTTCGAGTTATCGGGATCGACATCATCACCAAACCGGGCGGCGCCGTGCTCGTTTTAATCCTGACACTGGCCCTGGTTCAGCTCCTGTGGAATGGCCTGGCCACCGGCGTCGTGAGACTGTTTGTACGAAGCATTGCCAATGCGTTGCTCGTGGCCGTGGTGTATTCGGCCGCCTACCTGGTGATGGATAACCTGGTTGCGAATGCAACATCGCACTATGTGGTGACCCACTCGGCGCTCTATATCGTGACTTTGGCGATCGTTGCGGTGGGATTTATAGGTGTGTTTACGCTGCAGGGCCTTCTGGGACCTCTCGCACGGCAGCGTTGGGTGCAGGCTTTGTATGTCCACGCAATGAACGGCTTCTACATCGACATCCCGGCCCGTCGGCTGACTGCCCGCATCTATGGCGTAACAGCTCCCGTCCAATAGGCGCAGCCTTGGTCGTGCATCCAAAAATCTCGTCGCACACTCAGGAGAGAACTCGATGTCCACTGTTCAAATCCAGGTTGCTTCGGCGGTGAAAAGTCTCGAAGGGGTTACCGGCACTCGGCCTGACGCTGCAATCGATTTGTCGCTCGCCCAGGCCTTGCAGGAGGTGCAGGCGATGGTACCGCCGCTGTGGCCGCTGGCCGATTACGTGGCCGTGAACCCATGTGTTGGGTTGGTCGATCGGCCGCTGCTGGGAGCGCAGGCCCTCTTGACGAGCGTGCGGGACTGTTCACTTTTGATGCCGGCAGACTACTTTCGGAAATTGTATGAACAGGGGCGACTCTCCGCGCAGGATCTGGCCGCTGCGCTCGCTCAATGTGCCTCGGAGTATCCCCATTGGTACGACCGGTTTGCTTTGAAAGACCTGACCGAATGGGTGACGTATCCGCCGCAGCCCCATCACGAGACGCGGGGTCGTTTCCAAACGGTTGCTGAAGCGGTCGATGAACAGCAGCAAAGTTCATGGTCGAGCCACATCGTTAACGACATCACGCGCCACTGCGCTGCACACTACGATGACGGGCAAGCAGCATGGAGCAGCCCCTGGGAAGATGTCACGCTGTACACGGCCTGGCGAGAAGCTGCCCAGTTGAGTCGGCGCATGGACTTGCTTGGCCTGAAGGGATTCCGCGCTTTCGTGGCGCGTTTGCCCGCGCATCCCCAGCAAGCCGTGCAGGAGCTGTTGCGCATGTTGGAAGTGCCGCCGTCGCACGTGAGGCAGTTTCTGCTGAGCGAAGCCTTCTCAGTGGCGGGGTGGGCTTCCTACGTTCGATATCGTGTCCGGGAAGCGGAGTTCGCAGGCCGAAACGATGACGATCTGATCGGCCTGCTGGCAATTCGATTGGCCTATGACGTGGCCCTGGCGCGGAAACCTGGCATCGTCTGGCCGCTGCCGTTGTGGCCCGCGGCCGTCGACTTTGAAGGCGGGCTGGCTGCTCCGGCAGCGCCGAGCACCGACGTCCTCGCTCGATACGCGTTGCAGGTGGCGACTGAGCGCGTCTACCGCCGGGAACTCCTCCAAAAGCTCGCCTCGCACTCGATCGCGCCGCGAACCTCAACACGCAAAACACTGCAGATGGTTTTCTGCATCGACGTTCGATCGGAGGTCATGCGGCGCAATTTGGAATCGCTCGACGACGCCATCGAGACCTTCGGGTTCGCCGGGTTCTTCGGGATGCCGCTGGAGTATGTGCCGATCGGCTTCACCACGGGAACACCGCAATGTCCGGTGCTCCTGCAACCCAGCTTCCAGGTGCATGAAACGCTGCGAGGAATCAATCGCGCTGCTGCAGACAAGGCAACGGAGAAACGCCTGGGCATCCGGCAAGCCCGCAAATTGTGGAAGGCGTTTCAAGGATCGGCGACTTCCTGCTTTTCGTTCGTCGAATCGTTGGGTATACCCTACCTAGGCAAGCTTCTCACCGACTCCTTGTTGTGGACCAGACCCGTCGCCGCTGCTGACGCGGATGGCCTGAACAAGAGCCAATTGGCGCGCCTGGGGCCTGATGTGCATGCAGCGCGCAACCGCGGCCTGGACGGCAACCGACGGATCGATCTTGCAGAGGGCATGCTCCGCAATCTTGGTCTCACTGCCGGCTTTGCGCGGATTGTCATCCTCTGCGGGCATTCGTCTGATGTCACGAATAATCCGTACCGCGCCGCATTGGATTGCGGAGCGTGTGGAGGACACTCGGGCGAGCCCAACGCGCGCGTGGCTGCTGCGCTACTCAACGACGTCGATGTGCGGGTTTGCCTGGGGACGCGTGGCATCGAGATTCCCAACGACACGGTGTTTATTGCGGCAGTGCATAACACGACCACGGATGAGATCGACCTCTGCGACGCCCACCTGGTACCAAACTCTCACTTGGACGAACTTGCCGCGATCGCGCAGTGGCTGCAGGAGGCCGGCCGGCTAAGCCGGCTGGAACGTTGTCAACGTCTGGGATCGCCAGACGCCAATGACGTCCTTCGGCGCAGCCGCGACTGGGCCGAGGTTCGACCTGAATGGGGGCTGGCTGGGAATGCTGCCTTTATCGTGGCGCCGCGGTCACGAACCACCGGCCTGAACCTTGCAGGCCGAACTTTCATGCACAGTTACGATCACCGACTCGATCCCGAACGAAAAGTACTCGAGCTGATCCTGACAGCACCGATGGTAGTAACTAACTGGATCAACATGCAGTACTATGCCTCGACCGTCGATCCGGTCGCGTTCGGCAGCGGTAACAAGGTCATCCACAACGTAGTCGGCCAGTTCGGTGTGTTGCAGGGCAACGGCGGCGACCTGATGACCGGACTACCTTGGCAGTCCGTGCACGACGGTGAGCAATTCCAGCACGAACCGTTGCGCCTGCTGGTTGTTATCGAAGCTCCCCGCTGTTCTGTGCAGCAGATCATCGAGAAGCAGGCGATTGTACGAAACCTCGCCACCAATGGCTGGGTGTGCCTGGTGGTCTGGGAGGACGGCAAGTTCTACCGCTGGACCAATCGAGAGACTTGGGACCTCGAAGCTGACAACGACATGGCGTAATGATTTGACGATGGACAGCCAACACGCAGGCCTTAGAGCAAAGGAGTCTGAATTAGATGGCGCAAGCACCTTCCCCACTGGTTGGGGTCATTATGGGAAGCAAGTCCGACTGGCCAACGATGCGTTTTGCCGCCGAGATACTTGACCAGTTCGCAGTGCCACACGAGCGGCGAGTTGTGTCTGCTCATCGTACGCCAGCCTGGATGTGCGAATATGCGACAACGGCTGAGGAACGCGGGTTGCGCGTCATCATTGCAGGTGCGGGAGGCGCGGCGCATCTGCCCGGTATGGTTGCCGCGCAAACAACCTTACCCGTATTAGGCGTGCCCATTGTCGCTCGAACCCTCGACGGACTCGATTCCTTGCTGTCGATTGTGCAAATGCCAGCGGGAGTGCCCGTCGCCACATTGGCCATTGGCGAAGCGGGCGCCAAGAACGCCGCATGGCTGGCGCTGCGAGTGCTCGCCAACGAACAGCCAGCCCTGCGAGAGAGCTTGAAACAGTGGCGAGAGCGGGAGAGGGAGCTAATTATCAAGGAGTCGACGCTATGACGACGCCAATTCTGCCGGGCGCAAAGATCGGTGTGCTGGGGAGCGGCCAACTTGGCCGCATGTTTGCGATCGCGGCCCGACAAATGGGTTACCGTGTGCACACCCTTTCTCCTGATAACGATACTCCGGCCGGGCAGGTCGCCGATGTCGAGATCACAGCAGCTTACGACGACCTCGATGCTGTGCGGCGATTCGCTAGTAGCGTCGAAGTCGTTACGTTCGAGTTCGAAAACGTACCGTCGGCAACGGCACTCGCCATCGCGGAAATCGTACCCGTGCGCCCTCAGGGCGAAGTGTTGCATGTCACGCAGAACCGGCAGCGGGAAAAATCGTTTCTGGGACGAAATGGATTTCCGGTAACACCATTTCGGCCGGTGAGCACTTTGTCCGACCTCCAGTCCGCTTTGCAAAAACTAGGAACCCCGGCAATCCTTAAAAGCGCCGGCTTTGGATACGATGGCAAGGGACAAGTACGCATCACATCCGTGGAGCAAGCGGAAGACGCGTATCGGGGTCTTGGACCAGCGGAGATGATCCTGGAGGCTGCCGTCGATTTTGAGTGCGAGCTTTCAGTTGTCGTAGCCCGCGGGATGGACGGAGCAGCGGTGGACTGGGGCGTCATCCGCAACTCTCATCATCGCCATATTCTCGATGTCTCGACAGCTCCGGCCGAAGTGCCCCCCTCAATCGAGCGCGCGGCCAAGAAGATTGCGCACGCCGTTGTACAGGAATTGGACGTCGTGGGCGTGCTGTGCGTGGAGTTCTTTCTAACGCGAGACGGCCGGCTGCTGATCAACGAATTGGCACCTCGACCTCACAATTCGGGGCACTTGACGATCGACGCCAGCGTGACCAGTCAATTTGAGCAGCAGGTGCGTGCGGTGTGCGGATTGCCGCTGGGTTCGACCGAACTGTTGCGGCCTGCGGCCATGGCGAATTTGCTGGGAGACCTGTGGGAACATGGCGAACCGAATTGGCACGCTGGATGTGGGTTCGCGGGGGTGAAGCTCCATTTGTACGGCAAGACCGAGCCCCGAGCAGGACGAAAAATGGGACATTTGACTGCGCTCGCTGCGAGCCCGGCAGAAGCCGAGTTGTTGGTGACCTCCGCACGCAGGGCCTTGCTCTCACAATATGCGCCGGCGCCATCGACAATGCTGCAAAGCTTGCCAAGCAGTGAAAGGCAAATGGAATGACGACCTCACGGCATCCCACATTCTGGCGCGAGGCCTTCGCCTTGCGTGGCTCGGTAACTCCGAAGGTAGCCCGTCACGTCGCCGCTTTCGGCCTAATTGCTGGTGCGATCTGCCTGATTTCATGGTGGGTAGAGCAACGGCTGCAGATTCGCATCGGGCTGGAAGTCGCTCCTTATGAAATCGCCGGAGCCGCATTGGGGCTGTTGCTCATTCTGAGGACGAATGCCGGCTATGACCGCTGGTGGGAGGCGCGGAAACTGTGGGGCGGCATCGTCAATCAATCCCGCAACCTGGCTATCAGCGCGATGGCCTATGGCCCGCAATTACCTGTTTGGCGACAGGAGATGATCGACTGGGCCGCCGCGTTTCCGCATGTGGCACGCTCCAGTCTTCGCGGCGATCCTGTGCCGGCAGGGGTTGCGTCTCTGGTGGGCGAAGCTTATGCCGCGCAGATATCACAGGCTCGCCACAAGCCGATTTTTGTGGCGTTGCAGCTCGCGTCTCTGCTACAGCAAGCCCGAAGTCACTTTAATCTGGATCCGTTTGCCTTTCAGCAAATCGATCGAGAGCGAGCGGCGCTCATTGATCACGTTGGCGCCTGTGAGCGTATTTTGAAAACGCCGCTTCCCACGGTTTATTCCATCAAGATCCGGCGATTCATTGCACTGTTCCTGCTGACTCTGCCCCTCGCCCTATTACATCAGGTGAGCAGTTATTGGCTCGTTCCACTGGTCACCATGCTGGTCGCTTATCCGCTCTTGGCTCTCGACCAAATTGGCATTGAGTTGGAGAACCCGATTGCCACACAAAATTTGAGCCACTTGCCGCTGGATGACATATCAGCCACGATTCAGC
>CAMFLN010000084.1 GCA_945957305.1 uncultured Planctomycetaceae bacterium
GTAGGCAACGGTTGCCGCGATAACGTTGTTGCTGGCGTCACGCAGATAGACTGTGTTCGCACTGACCGTCGCGGGGTTCAAGGCTTCGCTAAAGACAATCGCGACTGTCGCACCGATCCCGACGTTGGACGCACCACTGGCCGGCGTGATGCTGGTGACCGTCGGAGCGATGAGATCCGCAAGCGTGGTGAACGTCGACGTCGCGTTCGCGGCCAACGCATTGCCGGCCACATCTTTCACGCCTGACGAGCCGCCGACCACGGTGATCGTGTAGCTCGTCGAATTCGCGAGTGTGCCGGTCGGCGTCAAGGTGACCGTATTGTTCGCGGCGTTGTACGACACATTGGCGGCAATCACGTTGTTGCTGCCGTCTCTCAGCACAATCGTCGACGAGCTAACACTGGCCGCGCTCAGGGCTTCGCTGAAAGCGATTTGAATGCTCGGGCTCAGTGCGACGTTCGTGCTGCCAGAGGCCGGGTTGAACGAAGTCACCGTCGGCGGAGTCGAATCAGGCGTGACCGTCGCGAACGTCGAGGTCATCGTCGTCGGCAACACATTGCCGGCCGCGTCCGCCACGCCGCCAGCACCCCCCGTCACGACGACCGTGTAGCTCTTACCCGCGGCCAGAGCGCTCGTCGGCGTCAAGGTCACGGCCTTGGTCGTGGCGTTGTAGCTCAAGCTGGCGGCCACAACGGCATTGTTCGCGTCTCGCAACGAAACGCTGGCGGCCGTGACTGTCGCGGCGTTGAGCGCTTCGCTGAAGGTGACCGTGATGCTCGCGCCGGTACCGATGTTCGCGGTGCCGTTGCTCGGAGTGATGCTGAGGACAGACGGCGGAATCGTATCCGGCGGAGTCGTCGAGAACACGACGTCGACCCAGTAGTTACTCGACTGGTAGGTCGACGAGGGGAAAGCCGTCACACCGTAAACGTACACGCCGCCGTTGGCCGCGGCTTGCAGTGATCCGCTTGTAAAGGCCGAGCCAAGGTTCGATCGGGTCACCGAGTAGTGGCCGACATTCGTGTGATAGCTGGCGACATAGGTCGTGCCTGCCGTGACCTGGACGGGGGTCGCGAACAACACTTGCTGCCAGCCGCTAGCCGATTCGTTGACGAACGTCGCCGTGCCCAGCAACTTGCCGCTGCTCGACCACAGGTTGCCGACATGCGTGCCGGTGTTTCCCGAGGCCTTGTAGAAGCGGATGCCGGTAATGTAGCCGGTCGTGTTGGCGGTAAACTTCAGGCCCAATTCCACGCTGTTGGTATCGCCCGAGTCGACGGTCGCTGGCGTGTTCGAGTTGGACCAGATCGACGTGGCGACGGGATTGGAATTTCCGCCGGTGTTTTGCAAGGCCACGACCGTAGTGAACGTCGACGAGACGTTGCCAGCGAGAACATTGCCCGCCAGATCGGCCACGCCGCGAATCAATACGGTGTAGGTGGCGCCATTGGCCAAAGGATTGGTCGGCGTGAACGTGGCGGTATTATTCGCCGCGTTGTAGGTGACCGTGCCCGGGATGGCGACGTTCGAGCCGGTCAAGAGCACGATGTTCGTGGCATTGACCGTGGCGGCATTTACAGCTTCGCTAAACGTGATCGTCACCGCCGCGGTCGTGGAGACATTGGCCGCATTGCTGCTCGGGCTGACCGACGAGACCGTCGGCGGCGTAGTGTCCGGCGCGACAGTCGTGAAGGTCGAGGTGAAATTCGCGGCAATCGTGTTGCCGGCCAGGTCTTGGACCCCCACGGCGCCGCCGTTCAGATAAATTGTATAGCTGGTCGAGTTGAGCAGCGGATCAGTCGGCGTGATCGTCGCCGTACGCGTCGCCGCGTCATAGGTTACGGTTTCGGTGACGCGATTGACGCCGTTCTTCAACAGAATCAAGTTGCTGGTATTGATCGTCGCGGCATTCATCGCCTCACTGAACGTCACCTTGATCGTGCCGTTGATCGCGACGTTGGCGGTGCCATTGGTGGGATTGGTGCTTTGCACCGTCGGCGGCGTGATGTCAGGCCCCGGAGCCGCGATCGTGGTAAAGGCCGAGCCCACCGATTGGGACACATAGTTGCCCGCTGCGTCCTTGGCGCCATTGATGCCGCCCACGACCAGGATCGTGTACTGCATCGAGTTGGCGAGTGCCGCTGTAGGCGTAATGGTGACCGTGTGGCTGACCGTGTCGTAGGTCAGCGAAGTCGGCACCGCGAGGTTGTTGCCATCAAGCAGCTTGACGGTCGCCGGCGAAATCGTGGCGGGGTCCATCGCCTCGCTGAAAGTGACGGTCTCGATGGCACTCGTCGAAACGTCGCTTGTCGACGCTGCCGGCGTGTAGCCAGTGACTGTCGGGGCCACATTGTCAGCAGGCGGCGCCGTGTGCAGCACGACGTCGACCCAGTAATTGCTGGACTGTGAAGTGGCGGTGGGGAAGCCGCCAGCGCCGTATAAGTAGACGCCGCCGTTGGCAGGCACTTGCAGCAAACCGCTGGTGAATGCCGAGGTAAACGCTGATTTGGTGACCGAGTAATGCCCTGCGGTCGTGTGGTAGCTGGCGACGTAAGTGGTGCCGGCGGTAATGGCAATCGGCGTCGTGAAGTTCAGTTGTTGCCAGCCGCTGGCCGTTTCGTTCGAGAATGTCCCGGTGGCCAACAATTGCCCGGTGCTGGACCACAAGCTGCCGGTGTGAACGCCGGTATTGGCGGCGCTCTTGTAGAAGCGAATGCCCGAGATCGTGCCGCTGGCCGTGGCGACGAACTTCATACCCAGTTCGATTCCTTGGGCATCGCCACTGTCGACCGTCGCCGGCACGGTCGTCGAGGGCCAGATCGTCGAGACGACCGACGCCGGCTGGGCCGGCGTGATGAACGAACGGGCCGTGTCGGTGGCGACCGAGTTGTTCGCCAGGTCTGTGACACCGCCGGTGCCCCCCTTGACTTGCACCGTGTAGAGCGACGAGGTCGACAGCGGAGCGTTGGGGGTCAGCGTAATCGTGTAATTGATCGGATCGTAGGTCAGCGTCGTGGTGACCACGGTCGTCTTCGCCCCCAAAGCCAGCGGGCATCCGCTGCACCAACCGCTGGGCGTGCCGCAGCAGCCGGACGGCAGAGACGTGGTGTTGGTGTTGATCAAGGTCACGGTGCTGGACGTAATCGAGTTGGCGTTCAGCGGCTCGTTGAACTTGATCACGATCGACGAATCGGTTGTCAGAATGGCGCTCGCGCCACCGACGACGTCAATCGAAGAAACCACCGGCGGCGTCGTATCGAGTGTCATCTGCGTGTTCAACACCACGTCGACCCAGTAGTTGGTCGATTGATACGACTGCGTCGGGAAGACATTCTTGCCGTAGGCGAATACGCCATTTGCGCCGGCAGGCCCTACGGACACAGCGTGCAGCGGACCATTGTCAGCGCCGACCGGCGAAAAGTAATTGCGGTCAGCCGAGTAGTGACCGTTGGGGGCGTAGTAGGTCGCGGTATAAATCTCGCCGGCATGAACCTGTACCGGCGTGGCAAAAGTCACCTTCTGCCAACCGCTGGCGGTTTCGTTGACAAACGTCGCCGTGGCCACCAGGTTCCCTTGTGCATCCCACAGCGAAGCGATGTGCGTGCCGGTATTGCTGGCCGACTTGTAGAAGTTGATGCCCGTGACGAACGCGTCAACGTCCGAGCGGAACTGCATGCCGACCGTCACCGCCTGGCCGTCGCCGCTATCGGTCGTGCCCGGCGTGGTCGTGGCGTTCCACAACGAGTAAACGCCGGGGTTGAGATTCGGGTTGACGGTCACCTTGCTGGTGGCATTTTCCAAGTTGCCGCTGTCATCGACCGCGCGGCACATGATCGTCAACTGGCCCGTGGTCTTGGGAGTGAACGTGTACGACCAGCTGCTGCGTCCCGTGGCCGGATGCCAGGTGGAACCACCGTCGACCGAGACCTCGACGCCCGCCACGACGCCGCCGCCTCCGTCCGTGGCCGTCCCCTTGATCGTGACCGGTACGCCAGGAGTGAGCACGGCATTATTGACCAGCGAAGTAATGACCGAGGTCGGGGCCGTGTGATCGGTCGACATCGTGGCGGCCACCAGCCCGCTCATCAATTTGCCCGGCTGCACGCCCATGTCGGCAAAGAGGTTGACCGTGGCTTGCTGCATCGCCTTGTCGGTCGATGTCGCCGGGCCGTCGTGCGCACTGCTCAATCCCCACGAGTATTGAATCGTGCCGGCGCCAAAGACCAGCGCGCCGCTGGGAAGGCGATACATCGTCAGGCTGTGCGTCGCGGTGCCGGGGGCGTAGAGCGTGCCGTAATCTTGAATCAAGGCCGAGACATTCAGCGTCGTCGATGACATGCCGAACAACCCGGCCGGGCGATAGCCGTTGTCCACATCGGCGTCCCATTCGTAGCCGAGCACGTAATCGCCCAGGGTCGCGGTTTGGTTACCGGTGAGCTTGGCGACGCTGGTGTTGCGCCAGAAGCGCAAGGATGCGTCCGCGGCCCCAACGCTGATGCTGTTGCCGATGGTGCCGTCGCCATTGACGACGAACAGCGTGCCAGTGACGGCGTTTTCGGGCTGGCCGCCATCAGTGGAATACGCGAAACGCGGATCTCGCCAGGTGCCGGTCCAGACGCTGGGATTAGCGGTATCTGTGATCGCGTTTTGGAAAGTTTCCTTGTAGCAGACCAGCGTTGTGTACGGGGTGTTCGACCCGTCGATGCTGGGAGCGTAATACGTCTTCCAGAACATTTCGTTGCCGCTGAAGAACGCCAGGTTGACGCCTGAGTTCCCCGCGGCGACCACCGCGTTGCGCTCGCCAGCCGACCAGTATTCGTCGTGGCCGACGGACATGAAAATCTGGTGATTCAGCAACAGTCCGGGATTGCGATCGAGATCCATCGACGCGACATACGTGACGTCGTACCCGTTCTGTTCGAGGTACTCGGTCATGGCGAACTCGGCGCCGAAGTAGAAGTTCGCCGCAATACGGTCGCGCGTCGTAAACGGACGGTTGTAGCTCACCTGGTAAGAGCGACCGTCCGGGCCTAAGTCGGCGCCGTACAAGCTGCTGCCGCCGTAGTCGTTGTAGGCTTGCCAGGTGGAGTCGGCCGTCTTGAAGACGATGTCCGAATGGCTTTCGTCGGCGCGGACGACGAAGATGATGTGGCTTTCGCCGAAGACGCCGTCGTCGCGCACCAGCTTTGCGATGTAGACGCCGGAAACCGCGTCAGAGGGAATCGCCCACGAAGCTGTCACGCTCCAATTTCCGCAATCGACCAACCCGGTGTTGAGATTGGTTTTCGGCGCCGGTTGATTGACAGCATTGCTGCTTGAGGGATAGACGGTCGTGATATAGCGCGCCCCGTCACCGCCGTAGTAGCCCATCCGGTAGATGTCGAGGTGGTAGTTCGCCGTGTCGGTATCAACCTTGAACTGTTCGGTCTGACCGTGGTTGATACTGAACTGCGCGGCAAAGCCCTGGATGTTGGCCGAGCCCGAGCCGTCCACATCCCACACACTCTGCGGTGTTCCGGGCAGTGCGTTCTCGGCAATGATCGAAGCCGCCGAGAAGACCAGGCGGTCTTCTAGCAACTCGAGCACGAGATGCTTGCGGGGGATCCAAGTACGGCGCGTGGAAGAAGCGGACCGTCGGGCCTTGCGGGCCTTGAATCTACGAAGCATGGGAGGTCTACGCAGGTGTGACGAAAGGGGAAACACATCCCTTACGGTTGCCTGACGAGGAGAGCGACCTGGGTGGTCACCAGCGTTGAGGTGAGAAGATGGGACCGTGTGGCGGTTCCCCAACGCTGTCCTCGGCGGTTGTCCCAACCTTGAAGGCAGGACTTTATGTTAATCTGAAAAGCCTGCGAAGACTAGATGGATTGACAGCGAGTTTTTCGTAAACACAGGATCGGTAAGATTGGCAGCTTCGCTGCAAACCGACGGCGCAATCCCTACAAACAAGCGGCTGTTGCGAAATGGCAACATAGGTCGCCCAATTTCCGCACGTCGATTTCGCGCATCAAACGCGCAGTGAGCTAGCGCTCGACGGCTTTTTTTGCGCAGCCGTTCAGCGGGACTTGGACGCCGATGGCAACGCGCGTCACACGCGTATCTCATCTCTCCTGGGAATCCGCGCGGTGCAGATCGCTCGCTGTCATGACTAGCAATCACTAGCAATCATCAGTCGCCTGCTTGCAGGGCGCCTCACGCTGATATCCGCGCCGCGAGCTCCACTGAAAAGCGCGAGTTAAAGACACCGCGACTTTGTTTGTGAACTTGGCGTGTCTGTGCCGGCTCAGCAAACCTGCACAAAGTCTCCGGCGATTAACGACAATTTGTCACTGATAGAGTTGCGCGACTTTGCCGTTTAGGTACCTGCCGCTAGCACCGATTGCTGCAGGATTGCCGGAAGAGACCTCATGGGCGCCATGGGTCGCGACGATTCCTAGTGAAGGGAATAACCGCGTGCGGCGACCGCTACGCGTGTCCACATTCACTGAAGCGCAGAATCTATGGCTTGCATCACTCATAAGCACAGCTTGGCGCAGCAACTGCTGGCGCCACTTGGCCTGGCGGGGCTAACGTTGCTCTGCTGCGCTTTACCTGGCTGCGAGCATCGATCCACCTCCCCGGTCAGCCTCCAAGCCGAGTCGCAGGGGATGCGCGGTCCAACGCCTGCTCGTCAAATCTCTCAGGCTGCGGGCGGAGCACAGCGCAATGGAAACGGCGCCACCGCTGTCGCCGAGAAGAAGACCGACACGAGCGACACTCAAAAGCCGGCAGGCCCCATTGTTCATCTGGTCAGCACCAAGTCGTCGGAAAACGCGAGTTCGAAGACGGCTTCCGCGCCGCCGCCCGAGGCAACAGGTTCCGCAGAAGCGTCGCAAGCCAATCGCCCAGTGGTACGCGTAACGGCACGCCCCCCTGTGCGCCCCAAGACGGCTGATGAAACGGTAGATAGCCTGGTGCATGAGGGCGCCGGCTCGCAGCGCCCGCTTCCTCCGGTCATCCGCCTTGCAGCGCGGCCGAACCCACCGCCTGTGGTCAGCGCACCGGTTCCAGAACGCGTCGTGCCGCTGGCCCCAGGAACCGATCCGGCGCACAAAGCCAGAAGCCCTGTAGCGACGAAAGCGAATCAGAAACAAGCGCCTGTCGAATTGGCCAAGGAACCAGTCGAGACGTCCGCCGCGCCCCCGAAAAAGCCGGTAGACCCTCCGGCGGCGTCGTTTGTTCTCGGGGCGCCGCTGAAGCGTCCTCCTGCAGCGCCGACGGTAAAAAGCCCTGTGGCGCAGCCGACGGCGACCGTAGCAGCTGATTCCAAGCCGACAAAGTCTGCTGCGGCGACTTCAGCCGAGCCAAAAGCGTTGGAACCCAAAGCCCTTGCCCAAGACGAGAGGACGGCGGTAGCAGCGAAGAAACCGGCTGCTCCTGCCGTTAAGTCAAGCAGCGAAGTGGCTCCTTCTGCGTTGGCCACGGCGCCCGTTGTTAAACCGGCTGTTGAAAAGCGGCCCCCCGCGGAAGCGACCGTCAAGCCTCCGGTTGTTCAATCCCCCGCGCCGCCGGCCGAAGTCGCGAAGACAACGGTTCCAGCTGCCGCGCCCGCAGTGGTGGAAAAATCTCTTCCTGCGCCCGCTCCCGCTGCGACGGCTGCTGCGGTGGCTCCCCGCCCCGCGTCCAAAGTGCCGCCCACGGCTGCGGCGACTCCGGCGCCTTTGGCTTCGACCGCTACAGCTCCCCCCGCAACTCAGCCTGTGGTGAGGACGCAGGTGCCGACAGTAGCGCAGGTGCCGACAGTAGCGCAGGCGCCGACAGTGGCGCAGGCTGCCCCCGTTGCTGGGTCCGACAAATCGCGGGACGTGAAAGCTCCGCAGGACGTGCCTCCTCCGACGATGCACGCCAACCTGCCCCCGACGAGCCATTCGGCCAATATGACCGCGGCCGAGGATTCGCAATACCTGGCCATGGTCTCGAAGCGCGCCGGCGAGCATATCGAGTACGGGTTCGATCTGGCGGCACGCGGTGCTTTGTTCTCGGCCGAAACGGAGTTCTCGCAAGGGCTCTTGCTGATCGCGCAAGCGCTGGACGCCCATCATCAGACGCAAGCCCATACCCGCGCGATCAATGCGGGCCTGCGAGCCTTGCGTGAAGCTGATGACTTCGTGCCGCGCAACGGTCAAGCCGTGCTGCGTCTCGAGGAAATCGTGGCTTCGCACAAGACGCCTGTCTGGCGCGGCACGGTGCCTGAGAATTTGCCGCCGCTGGTCGCCATGCAACGGTATTACACCTACGCCCAACAGCAATTCGCCATTGCCGGAGGGCGCGTGCCCGCAGCGGGCATGGCTCTGTACGGCCTGGGCCGTATGCAGCCGACGCTGGCAGGTGACAATGGCGTGAAGAAGATGACCGCCGGCCCGAAGGCCATGGCGCTCTATCAGGCGACGCTGCGGGTTGATCCGAACAACTACCTCGCGGCCAATGAGCTGGGTGTCTTGTACGGACGCTACGGACAATGGCACGAAGCCGAGATTGCCTTGCGACGCAGTGTCGAACTCGCCCCGCGTGCCGAGAACTGGCAAAACCTGGCGGCCGTCTACGATCGCGTCGGTAATAAAGCGGCGGCCGACCATGCCCGGCAGCAGGAACACATCGCGCGGAACTCTTCGACGCGACCGGGTTGGACAACGACAGCGGATCGACCGCCGCTGAACTACGTCGACGTCGAGACGTTCGTCAAGGCGTCGGGGCCGCCGGACAGTGATGAAT
>CAMFLN010000085.1 GCA_945957305.1 uncultured Planctomycetaceae bacterium
CGAGCCGATTGTGGGAAACTTGGGCTGCGTCATTCCCACGACCGAGTTCTTGTCCGCTCTGCGCCGCCTTACTACGAATGCAGGCGCGCTTTTGATCTTTGACGAAGTGATGACAGGCTTCCGCGTCGCTTACGGTGGTGCGCAGTCACTCTTTGGCATCAAACCTGATCTGACGACGTTGGGCAAAATCGTCGGGGGCGGCTTGCCCGTGGGGGCTTACGGCGGCCGCGCCGAGATCATGGACCGGGTTCTGCCGGCCGGACCGGTCTTTCAGGCCGGGACCCTCAGCGGCAACCCCCTGGCGACCGCGGCGGGGATCGCCACCCTGAAGTGCCTGCGGGACGCCCCCCCCTATTCCCGGCTGGAGCAGCTTGGCCAGCGCCTCGAGCAGGGTTTGCTGGCGGCCGCGCGTGACGCGGGAATTTCGTGTACAGCGGCGCGGGTCGGAAGTATGATGACCTTATTCTTTAATGCCGCGCCGGTCTTGAACTGGGAGAACGCTAGCCGCTCGGATACCAAGCGATTTGCTCGTTGGTTCTGGGAGTTGATTGATCGCGGCATTTACATGCCGTGCAGTCAGTACGAAGCGTTATTCATCTCCGCGGCACATAGCGACGAAGATATCGACGCGACGATCGCCGCCGCACGCGAAGTGCTGCCGGCCTTGGTCTGACCCCTCTCTCAGCGATTCGGGTAGCGCTACACCCAGTTGCGTCGTGGTCGCTCTGCGCCCTCTTCAGCAGAGCGTCTGTGAATGACCAGTGACTCGCGAAGTTCGCCATCGCGTTTTCCCCAATGTTGCTATGCCCAGATGAGTTTGCAACGGATGATTCGCACCAGCGCCTACATACTCTTGATCTTCATAGCGACGGCGCGCAGCGCAGATGCCTTCGTTCTGACCGGCACCAAGTGGCCGCAAGCGTTTCTCGGCGCGCCGGTCACGCTCACTTACAGCTATGCCAACCTGCTCGACGGCGGGTTGCTCGATCCGAATAACCAGCCGGTTTCGACGGCCGTCATCCGCGGCAGCATCCAAGAAGCGCTGTCGCTGTGGGCCTCGGTCGCCCCGCTGAATTTTGTGGAAGTGCCCGACATTGGTCCGCCAATCTCGGATTCTCAATATGCCTTCACGACGGGCATGGCGGACATCCGCTTCGGGCATCACCTCATCGACGGCTTCGGCAACGTCAAAGCCCATGGTTACTATCCCAGTTCACCGGTACTCGGGCTGTCGGGGGACGTGCACTTCGACGATTATGATCGCTGGGCCTATGTCGGTTCGCTGACCTATCCCGATCTGCTTGGCTGTGCCGAACATGAAATCGGCCACGCGCTCGGGCTCGATCATTCCCTGGATCTGAATGCTGTGATGTACCCCACGTTCCACCGCATGAACGGCCTGGGAACCGGATTTCTGACGCCCGACGACATTGCCGGCATTCAGGCGATTTATGGCGCAGGCAAGGGCTCGGTTCATCCACTGCCCGAACCCGGGACCATCGTGCTGGCGGTCACGGCTTTGGCCTTCGCGGGTCTTCTCTCCTGGCAGCGCCGGTCGCGAGGGGCGTAAGGATCAGGGGACGCTCAGGTCCCACTTCTCCTCGGCGGCGCTGCGGCGCAGATAACACGGCGCCAGCGACCAGAGATCATCCGATTCGCCTCGCGCCACGCGCCGTGCGGCCAGGTTGCCGATCGCGGACGCTTGGGGGGACCACAAATCTCGCGGCGCCACGTTCACGCCCGCTGGCAGCTGTTCCACCAGCTTGCCCAGCGCAGGCCCCGTGACAGTCACTTCCGCAGTAAGCGAAGCGAGCCATTGCTCGACCGTGGCGATCGCGACTTCGTTCTCTGACGCCAAGACACCGGCTAGGTCGCGCGTGAAGTTGCCGCAGTACACTTCGCCGCGCTGTGCGTCGATGGCCACGGCCACTCGTGCGGCGTTTTGCGGCGTGCGAGCCGCGATTGCGGCCAGCGTGCCGATGCCCAGCACTTTCGCTCCCACGGCATAGGCAAATGCCTTGGCGGTCATGACACCCAGCCGCAGTCCGGTGAACGAGCCCGGCCCAATCCCGACGGCCACGGCCTCGACGTCGTGGGGCTTCCAACCGACGTCGCGCAGCAGTTGCGCAATGCCCGGGGCCAAAGTGCGAGCGCTCCGCAATTGGGGATCGAGCGCAGCTTGTGACAGCAATTCAGTCCCGGCCAGGGCCGCCAGGCTGCCGGTGGTACCGCTACTCTCGATGGCCAGAATTCGCACCGCAGGTTCCTTGGAATACCGTAGAATAAAGACGTGCCAACAAGCGGCGCCCCGCCCTAACGCTCGCATCGCAGGGTGGTTGCGCCCGGAATCCCGCCGGCTTGACCATGATAAAACGCTAACTTACACTGCGGTATTGGTTTGTGGCAATCTCCTGGTCTTCGCGCCGCACGCTCTGCCGTGACGCCCGGGCGACAAAAGGTCTGCTCTCGTGAAGCGTGCACTGATCAGCGATATTCATAGCAACCTCGAAGCACTCGAGGCGGTGCTGGCCGATATTCGGCGGCAGGAGATTAAGGAAATCTACTGCCTGGGGGACATTATCGGATACGGGCCCAATCCCCGTGAATGCATCGATCTGGTCATGAAGCTGGACGTGTGCATCCTGGGCAACCATGACCAGGGTGCGCTGTTCGACCCCGAGGGTTTCAATTCCGGAGCGGAGCGCGCGATTTTTTGGACGCGCGAGCAACTGGAAAAGCCGCTCGGCAGCCCGGCCGATAACGCCAAGCGTTGGGACTTCCTTGGCGAGTTGCCGCGGAATCGCCGCGAGAACGGTTTCTTATTCGTGCATGGCTCTGCACGCAATCCGCTGAACGAGTACGTGTTCCCCGAGGACATCTACAACCAGCGGAAGATGGAGAAGATTTTTTCCCTGATCGAGCATCATTGTTTCCAGGGGCACACGCACGTGCCCGGCGTCTTCACACAGAGCCTGAACTTTCTCAGTCCGGATGAGATCAGCTATCAGCACCGCTTGGGTGCGGACAAGACAATGATCAACGTCGGTTCCGTCGGACAGCCCCGGGACGGCGATCCTCGCGCTTGTTACGTTGTGCTCGAAGATGAGCTGGTGACGTTCCGGCGCGTCGAGTATCCGGTGGAAAAGACAATTGTCAAAATCTACGAGACGCCGGAACTGGATAACTTTCTCGGCGATCGTTTACGCGACGGGCGCTAAGGACGGAAGTGCACGTCCCGTTGAGTGTGCCGGCCGACGCGCAGGGGCCGCGGCGCCTCTATGTTCTGAAACGCAAAACATGCTCGCTCTCGTAGCGGCGAAAATAAAGGACGGACGGTCGGGATGGACAGGCGACTCATTACATTTTTGCTGCTTTCGTTTGTCGTCTTGTCGTTGAACATGATGGTCATGCGCTGGCTGCAGCCGCAGGCTCCGCCGGCGCAAAAACAAGAGGCCGAGGAAAAGGCCGCGGCCGACGCCCCCCCGCAGCCTGCCGTCGCGGCCGGTGAAAAACCTGCCGGCGAAGCCGCGGAAGGGATCAAGCCAGCCAAGGAAGCTGCACCGCCGCAGCCCGAGCAGTGGATCACGCTGGGATCCGCCGCTGCCGATAGCCCGTATCGCGCGCTCGTGACGTTGACGAGCACCGGCGCCGCGATCGAGCGCATCGAACTCAATAGCCCGAACTATCTCGACCAAGAGGACCGTAGTGGCTATGTCGGCCAGTTGGATCTGGCTGTGCCGCCGAATCATCGCCCAGGGGCGCTCGTGCGCGTGGTCGGGCCGGGGACACCGGCGGCGCAAGCCGGCGTAAAGGCGGGCGATATCATCACGGCGCTGAATGGTCAGCCGGTGATCAGTCCGCTCGATTTTGATGACTTGCTGCTAAAGACCGAACCGAACGATAGCTTTACTCTGACCATCGAGCGCGACGGCGCCGATGGCAAGCCCGATCCGCAAGAGCTGAGCGGACAACTCCGCCGCCGGCCGATGGAAGTGGTGCGGCCCGAAGGGATCGACCCGCTGTCGTTCCTGCTGACGCTGGAAAGTGTTGACGGGCAGCGCATCGCCAAAGGGGCCCGCGAATTGCCAGGGCTAGACATGCTGACAGCCAATTGGCGCGTGCTTCCGCAGAACGATGCGCATGAAGTCGCGTTTCAATATGATGCGACGGAGTACGGCCTCGAAGTTGTCAAAAAGTTCCGGCTCTCCGAGGTCGAGCCTGCAGCGGCCGACGATCCTGCCGCGCCGGCTTATCATCTCGACTTTGCGGTCGAAGTTCGCAACGTCGGCGAGCAAGAACGTAAAGTCGCCTGGCGTTTAGACGGGCCGACAGGGCTACCGCTGGAAGGGGCCTGGTACGCCACGAAGATGAGCCCCAACTGGCGCGGTGGCGCCGGCATGCGCGACGTCGCCGTGGGCTTTATCGTCAACGGGCACAAGCGCACGGGACTGGTGAGCGCGACCACGATTGCCGAAGAGGCCAATCCCACGCCGTGGCAAGACGAGCCGCTGGAATACATCGGCGTCGACGCGCAGTATTTTGCCGTCGCTCTGCTCCCTCCGCCGGGCGAAACGGCCGACTATTCCCGCGCCATCCCGATTCGCGTGGGTGATGTGCCGACGGATCGGGCGAAATTGAATCGCACGAACGTCTCGTTTCAATTGTCGGGCAAAGTCGAAACCATTCCCGCTGGCGGCAAGTCGGTCACGACCAACTATCGTGTTTTTGCGGGTCCCAAGAAGCCCAGCCTGTTGCAACATTATGGCTTGGGCAACCTCGTCTATTACGGTTGGTTCGGCCCGGTGGCCGTGGTGATGCTCGGCGTGCTGCATTTCTTCTACAGCATTGTCCACAATTACGGCATCGCGATCATCATGCTCACCGTGCTGGTGCGATCCATGATGTTTCCGCTCAGTCGCCGCCAGGCGTTGGGCGCGCAAAAGATGCAGGAGCTGCAGCCCGAGATCAAGAAGATCCAGGAAAAATACAAAGGCAACATGGAGGCCCGCACCAAGGCGCAGCAAGAGCTGTTCCGCAAGCACAACTACAATCCCCTGGCAGGCTGCCTGCCCGTCTTCTTGCAATTGCCGATTTTCCTCGGTCTGTACCGGTCCTTGTCGGTCGACGTCGAATTGCGCGGCGCGCCGCTGATCAGCCAATCGATCCGCTGGTGCTCGAACCTGGCGGCGCCCGACATGCTCTGGCACTGGCAAGACGTCATGCCCGCGTTCATTGCCGGAGCCAACGGCTGGCTGGGCCCATATTTCAATTTGCTCCCTTGCTTGACGATCGGTCTGTTTATCTGGCAGCAGAAGATGTTCATGCCCCCGCCTACCGATGAGCAAGCCGCCATGCAGCAGAAGGTCATGCAGTACATGATGATCTTCATGGGGGTCATGTTCTTCAAAGTCGCCAGCGGATTGTGCTTGTATTTCATTGCGTCGAGCTTGTGGGGCATTACCGAGCGAAAGCTGTTGCCAAAACCGGCGCCCCCAGGGTCGAGCACCACACCGACCGTGGTCGAACGAGTCGCCCGCACTTCGACCAACGGCAATGGTGCGACCGGCAATCGCAAGAAGAATCGCGGGCGCAAGTAAGCTTGGCCCCCTGTCCGCGGCATGGAGTTTAGCGTGTCTTAACGGATCGCCTGACATCCGCGCGGACCTCTGGCGATGTACGATTTGCAAGACACCATCGCGGCCCTTGCTTCCCCCGCCGGTAGCGGTGCGCGAGGCATCATTCGCATCAGCGGTGCGCTCGCGCTCGACTGCGCGGCTCGCATCTGGTCGAGCGACCTGTCACCCTCTAGCTCGGTCCATGCGCTGCGTGTTGCGTCTCGTCTCACAGGCAACGCCCGATTTGAGGGGCTCGACAGCCCGGTCCCTTGCAGTTTATTCGTCTGGCCGACTTCGCGGAGCTACACGCGGCAAACAATCGTCGAGATGCACACGCTAGCGTCTCCGCCGATCCTGCAATCGGGGCTGCGCACCGTGTGCCGCCACGGCGCGCGGTTGGCGCAGCCCGGCGAGTTCACGCTGCGCGCCTTTTTGGCGGGGCGCATCGATTTGACGCAGGCCGAAGCCGTCTTGGGAATCATCGACTCTCAGGACCGGCATGATCTGGACGTGGCCACGTCCCAACTTGCCGGCGGGCTGGGCAGGTCGTTGACCGAGTTGCGCGACGAATTGCTCGACCTGTTGGCACACGTCGAAGCGGGGCTCGACTTTGTCGAAGAGGACATCGAATTTATCGGGCAAGGGCAACTGCTGGCGCAAATCTCGGCAGCCGCGGCGAGTGTCGAGCGGCTTTCTCAGCAGACCGCCGAGCGCGCCATTCTCCGCGACGACGTGCGCGTCGTACTCATCGGCACTCCCAACGCCGGCAAAAGTAGTTTGTTCAACGCGTTGTTGGGCCGCACCGCCGCCGTGGTTTCGCCCTCCGCGGGCACCACGAGAGATTACGTCACCGGCTCCTTGTCGATCGGCGCAACACAAATCACGCTGATCGATACGGCGGGGGTCGCGTCGAACCTCGACCTCGCGGCCGATTCCTCACAGGGTGAGGTCTCGGCGTTCATCCATCGCGTGGCGCAGGACGCCACAACACAGGCGCGGCGGCAAGCCGTGATCGAACTATTGTGCATCGACGCTTCGCAACCGCTCGATGGTTGGTCGCGTGCCCAATTGCAGCAAGCGCGTCCACGCATCATTGTCCTGACCAAAGTCGATTGTCCCCAGCGGCAGGGCAGCATTCCCACGGCCGTGCTCACCAGCAGTCAAACTGGATATGGGATCGAGGCGTTGCGGGCGCGAATTCGCGAGATCGCCATCGAGCGCGCGGGGAGCGGAAACGTCGTGGCGACGACCGCTGCACGGTGCAACGATACTTTGCGCGCCGCGGCTGTCGCCCTGTTCCGCGCTCGCGAGATGGTCGAGTTGCGGACGGGAGAAGACCTCGTCGCAGCCGAACTGCGCCTGGCCATAGAAGAGTTAGGGCACGTCGTCGGCGCTGTCTATACTGACGATTTGCTCGATCGAATTTTTAGCCGCTTTTGTATTGGCAAATAGAGCCCGGACCTTTATGACCTCCGCCGGTATCATCGTCCTGGGCTCGATCAATATGGACCTGGTTGTCCGCGTTCCTCGCATGCCGAGCCCTGGCGAGACCGTGTTGGGCGGAACGTTCTTCACAAACTTGGGTGGCAAAGGAGCCAACCAGGCCGTCGCTGCCGCTCGGGCTTCGCGCGACAAAGTCGCATTTATTGCCGCTGTCGGCGCAGACGCTTACGGTCGCCAAGCCATCGAAACGCTGGCGGGCGAAAAGAACCTGCTGCTCGACCATGTGCGCACGTTCTCGGACCTGGCGACCGGCGTGGCGCTCATTACCGTCGACGCCGCGGGCGAAAACATGATCAGCGTGGCCTCGGGTGCGAACGCGGCAGTGACACCTGCCGAGATCGACGCGATCCCGGCCGCGGTTTGGCGCACCGCGAAAGTATTTCTGGCGTGTCTCGAAAGTCCGCTGGCAACGGTCGTGCGCGGGCTTGAGCGGGCGCGCGAGTTTGGCTTGGTGACGGTGCTTAACCCCGCGCCGGCGATGGCCGAGGTCGGCCATCCCGAGATTCTGCGCCTGGTCGACATTCTGACCCCCAACGAATCCGAGGCAGCGGCCCTGATCGGTGCGAAGCATTCTTCTGCGGACGTTCGTGCGGATGCGGCCGAGCTGCGGCGCCGGGGGGCCAAGCAAGTCGTCATTACCTGCGGGGCGCGTGGGTGCCAGTTGCTGGGCGATGTCGATGGGCACCTGCCTGCGCACAGCGTCACGTCCGTAGACACCACGGCCGCTGGCGACGCATTTAATGGTGCCTTGGCTGTCGCATTCGCCGAGGGGAAATCGCTCGTTTCCGCAGCCGGGTGGGCATCGGCCGCGGCCGCCTTGTCCGTCACGCGGCCGGGCGCCATCGCTTCGTTGGCGACGCGTAGCGAGATTGAAGAAATGGCCCCCAAACCCTAAGCCCGCCGCGGACGTAGGACTGGCAGAGAAGACTGCGCGCCAGAACCGCTACGACCGCTGCGGCCGGCCCTGGGGTGGGAGGGTAGAGTTTGCGCGAAGCGCCCAGACTGTATTCAGGCTTCCGGCGGGCGGTTAAACTGAAGTGCCTGCGCCGCCCGCGGTTTTTCCTTTCGGGGCGGCCTGTCTCGCCGGTTTCTCCTTCAATTAAACCTGACCAAGGAATCGCATTCATGACCAGGCAGGGTCGCGTTCTCGGGGCGTCTTTGGCGTTGTTGTTGAGTATCTCGGTCGCTATCGCGCGCGCGGACGAAGCGGCCGACAAAGAAAAAGAAAAGGCCGCGGAAGCCGCCAAGGCAGCCGCTGAAAATAAGCCCAAGCCGAAGTTCCCCCCTTACTCCGAAGTGCTGAAAGATGCCAAGTCCGCCGACGGCCTGATCAAGCTGCACCACAAAGGCGAAAAGGTCTATGCCGAGTTGACCAGCGGACAGTTCGACCGTGACTTTATCGTGCTGATCTCGATTGCTCGCGGGATTGGCGAGGGGGTCGTGCTGGGGGGCATGAGTTGGGGATTCGGCGATGATTGGCTCTGGCAATTCCGCCGGGTCGACGACAATGTCCATATCGTGCGCCGCAATGTGCGTTTCAAAGCCGCCGGCGGCAGCCCTGAAGAGCGGGCCGTCAAGCTTGCGTATAC
>CAMFLN010000086.1 GCA_945957305.1 uncultured Planctomycetaceae bacterium
GGGCTTATCTCCGCTCAACACTTATTGAAGCTCGCCGCGAATGGCAAGAATGGTTATTGCCATTACCTTCGCCAACGCGCTCTCAGCGGATTAACCGGATCAGTGGAATAAGTACCGACCTGCTTCTTGCGACCAACGAAAAGTTGGGTCTTTTGTCAGTTATCCACCGACGGCGGTCAACAAGCTTTGGCGTAGGGAGTAAGCGACCCCCTTATGCCGCAAGCCGTCATGGATTCGTCCTGGCGGCTTGTTTTTTGATTGGACTGACATTTGATTGCACCTGCAAGCGCTCAGTCGGCAAGTCTGGCGGACTTTCAGGAGATTCAGCAGGATCAGTCACATTCCAAATACGCACTTCCGCCTGGCTATCCTCGTTCAATACGCAAGCGGCCAACACTCGCCCATCACGCGAGAAGGCTGCGTTGGTGACCTGCACGGCATCTCGGACCAAGCGAGCTATTTTACGCATCGTCTTAACGTCCCACAGCCAAAGTGTGCCGTCAGTGCCGCCCGTGATCAGGTTCCTTCCCGATGGTCCGAAAGCGATGGTCGTGATTTCGCTGTCATGGGCGGGAAATCGCCGCACGGTATTGCTCCCCAGATCCCAAAGGAGCAACACATCAGAATCATTGGCCGCGACTAACGATCCGCCGGGCTGGACGGACAGACGTTTACTCTCGCCCACCAACACGATGGGCTCGCCAATCCGTTCCAAAGTGGTAGCGTCGCGAAGACAAAGGCGATTTGCACCTGCAGTAATTAGCCGCTGGCCGTCCTCCGTGAATGCCATCGCATAAATCGATTTTTGTGGAGTTTCGAGGCGGCGCAATAGTTTCCCCGATTCTACGTCCCACGCCCGAATTTCACCCCCGTCATGCCCACCCACAATGCGTTTGCCCTGTGGGTCGAACGCAATGCTCATGATCCGCCCGGCGGCCGGTTCCAACCGTCGCAACTCACGACCAGTGGTCAAGTCGGCTAACCGGCATTCGTCGTCCCGCGCAACAGCCACGACCGCGGTTCCGGGCTGCAGAGCAAAAACGTCTTCTGATTCAATGACCGCTTGCGTGTGCAGGTCTCCGAGCACTTCCGTCATCGCCGAATCCCACACCTGCACCGTCCCATCCTTGCGACGCGTCACGATTCGATCGCTTTGTGACGGGAAGCATACATCAGCAAGAGGAGCAGGGAACGATCGAGTGTAGTGGTGCGGGGCCAGTTTGGAGAACTCAATGAGCCGCACGGAACCGTCATCAGATCCCAACAACAAATCGTTGTTATGTTTCGACAATCGTACAGTCCATACTTCTCTATTGGTGAAGAGGACGTTCGCGACTTCCTGTCGTTCCATGTCGATCAATCCGACAGCTCCGTCCTTGTTAGAGAATGCCAGCCAGTGATCGTCAGCTGAGAAATCCAGCGACTGAATCCAACGATTGCCGAATATCAAAGAGCGAATCCGCTTGTCGTCGACCCGATTCCAAATCTCGATGGTGTGATCTTGTTGAAGAGCTGTCGCGAGAAGCTGACTGTGATGAGCAAACTTGACTGCCGCGCAATGCGTTGGTTTGCTGGCCCAATCATTAGCCACAGTGATTTGCGTCAGATCCCAAACCCGGACGTGACAATCTTCGCAGGCGGTCACCAGGAAGCCACTATCGACCGAGAATGAAACTGAATTGACCGGTCCCGGATGCGTTAATCGCCGCCCGGGCAGTTCCTGCCAATTCGTTGTCGAGAAGAATCGTACTTCTCCTCTGCGTGTCGCGACCGCCAGCAATTTGCGATTTGGCGAAAAACAGACATCAAGCACATTTGTGACGCCAAAAAGCTCTGGCGTCAATTCTGTGAGCAGCTGATGCTTTGACCAGTCCCAAATTCGCACAAAGCCGTCATCGCCGCCGGCAGCGAGAAGAGTGCCATCACCCAAAAATGCCAGGGCGTTGATCTCCTTGCCGTTTGCCGGCGCGTCAGGCGGAAGCGAGGTCAGCTTGCGCGTCGAACGCTCGTACAGATGGATTCGCCCGTCCGCTCCGGCACTGGCGATAAAGGTTCCGTCGGGCGAAAATTCAGCCGCATAAACCGCGCCGCGATGCTGATACAACGTGTGCTCGCCATTTTCGAACCGCGAGCGCAAAAGCATTTCAGCGAACGTGCTGCGCTGCCTGTCTTCGCCGGGAGAGCCATGGATGGCAAAGTACTGGCGCAGCGCGGTGCCACGATCCTTCTGCAATTCCTCCCACGCGCTAGCAAAATCGGCAGCCCACAAGTGCTGTCGATTGGCATTCATCTCTTGTTGCAGGTCGTGGCGCGTCGGCATTTCGCGACGATAAGCAGCGCTGAGGCGTTGATGATATATTCCCATCAGGGCCGACAGTAGCAGCACCGAGATAACCAGTGTGCAAGCCAGGGCAGCGGCCGCTGGCCGGCGACGAGCCCAACTCGCCAAGTGTTCCCACGGACGCAGCGGACGCGCCTCGGTCGCCGTTCCTCGTAAAAAGCGCCGCAGGTCCAGCGCCAGCTCGTGCGCTGTGAGGTAACGCTCTTCCGGGAGCTTGGCCAGGCACTTCAGGCAAATCGCTTCGAGATCGCGGGGTATGTCACTGCGTGCACGGCGCAACGATCGAGGCGTGTCATAGACTACCCGGTGTAAAATTGCCGCCGGCGTCGCACCTTCGAAGGGCGGTCGCGATGCGAGTATGCGATACAACAATCCTCCCAACGCGTAGACATCGGTCGTCGCGTCCAGATCCCCGATGCGCCCCTGGGCTTGCTCAGGGGACATGTATTCCGGCGTGCCGAGGATGACACCGGCTAAAGTATCACCTTCGCGGTTTTCCAGTATCTTTGCCAGGCCGAAATCGGTCAGTTTGGGTCGCCAATCCGACGAGCGTGGTTCTTCGACAACTTCCTCGGCATTGATGGTCTGTCTCTCAAGCAGAACATTCGTGGGCTTGATGTCACGGTGTAGTACGCCGCGCCCATGAGCATGTTGGACAGCATCGGCCAATTCCAACACGAGTGCTGCAGCGTCGCGCGGGGAGACGGGCGTGGTGCGCTGAGCGAGCCAAGCCGATAGTGTTGGACCAGGGCAGTATTCGGCGACGATGTAAACGCGCCTTGCCACCTCGCCAATTTCATAAACCGAGACAATACCCGGATGGCAGAGGCGGCCCGCTGCTTCTGCTTCACGGATGAAGCGGCGGCGGAGATCGTCAGAGCCCAAAGTAGCGGCGCGAGGTATTTTCAAGGCGACCGTGCGACAGCATTGCGGATCAAACGCCGCGTAGACCATCCCAATTGCGCCAGTACCAAGCAATTGAAGGTTTTGAAACCGCCCGAAATTGGCCAAGCTTTCGATTTCGTCGTTGAGGACCGTGGCTTTGTGAGTTTCCTCCAGCACGGCAAGCTTGCCGCGATTCTCCTGGCGCAGCAATTCAGAAAGGCGAATGGTGCGTTCGCTGTCACGACTTTGATTGCCGGTCGAGAATTCGTCTGACTCGGACGATACCATGCGCGGCTGCCACTGCGCGCTCTGCGCGGATACGCCGAAGGCGCGGTGCAATTGCAGGATCCCCGCACAAGCACGGTTCCAATGCGCCAGCAGATTGGCTGAGAGGCCATCTGGCGGATGAGGCGGCGCGCAAGTTGGGTCTGCCGTTAAGTCCTCTTCGAAGCGAAGCAGAGCCTCACACACGCGCGCTTCGTCCCGCGACATTGCAGCGTCGTTATCGCTGTATTCCATAGCCATTCGCGCGTCTCGGCTTACAGAGCCGCTATCGGCTGTCGCTGCAAAAATACTGCCGCTGCCCGCTGGTCGACACTATTCCAGTGTAACCGGAACTAAAGAGCTGATCCCCTGCGCACCTGACGCGAGTGTCCGTCTAGCCCGTTTAGAGAGCTGCCGGAGGTGTGTCGTCCGGAGGGGGCGAGGATTGCTGGCTTCGTAACATGGTCAGCCAGTCTAGATACTCCTCGATTTCATGCAGCGGCATGCCGAGGAATAGTGCCTTTTCAATGGCTTGCTTGCGTTCCCAGAGGGTTTCAGCATGTTCCAGAATCAATTTGGCGAGCTCGTGCACGATCTAGTCTTTCGGACAGCGATGAAATTTTTTGGGAAGTTCTCCGATTTTCGTCAGGAATTAAATCTTGGCGGACAATGAGGCCTGTGTACGTCGAAACCTCTCTTGCAGCTAATGTTAGCAAGAACCGAATTGGAAAGTAATTGAAAGCGCTGCACTCTGATTCGAGAAAGGGTCAGCAAATGGGGGGTGGCCCCCATTTGACAAAAAATCTCGGCCGCTCAGCTTGACTGACGTCAAGTTCCGGATGACGCTATTAAGGGGGGGGAGTAAACGGCCATACGGCTGGGGGGATGCGAAAACTTCTCAGTACATGACAAGCAAGTCTGGAGGTAAGCAGTGGCGTCCCTTGATGAAAAATCGAAGAACATCGGCATTCTGCCGCGAGTTTTCACGGATGTCCGTCAGGAATCGCTGGCGGTCATTTTTTCGTCTCTGAAAACGTACCTGTCACTAATTGCAGAACGCAACCTTCCAGACGACGTGCGTGCCAAGGTTGCCCCGTCCGACATTATCCAGGAGACCTACCTGGAAGCTGAGCGGCATTACCGACATTTCAAAGGTAACAGTGAACGAGAGCTAATCGCTTGGCTGCAACAAATTCTCTTGAACAATGTGCGTGACGCATCGCGACGTTATGAAGAACGTCAAAAACGTCAAGTCTGTCGCGAAGTGCCGCTTGATCAATTCAACGCGACCGAGTGTGCAGACCGCGGAGAATCACCCAGCAGATTGGCCGCCGCCAATGAGGAGGCCCTGAAGCTTCATCAAGCACTCGCCCAGTTGCCGAAGGATTATCGACAGGTATTGATATTGCGCAGCTTGGAGCGCCGTTCGTTGCGAGAAGTCAGCGAAATCATGGAGCGGACGGAGGAAGCCGTTCGCAAACTGTGGAGCCGAGCGCTTGTCCAATTGCAGCAAATACTAAACCCGGTCAATCCCTCTGGTAATTGATCGATGCGTCTCCATTACGGATTCGCCGGCGATACTCGATGACACGCACACTCTCGCGGTTCGCCGCGCGGACGATCTCTGCCTGGGGCGCGTTGAGTAACGGTGAGGACCCGTGGTCATGGGAAAACGACGCCTTCCTGGCCAAACTAAAGACGGGCCTGGTCGTGCCGCATGAAATGTTCGGCCGCTGAACGTGGCGCTGCGCCAGACTGAATCCGTGGTGCTCTAAATCGCGCTGGTGGATTGGCTCGTCGAGCAGGAGCCGCGAGTTTTACCCAAGAGTCCCCTGGGGCAGGGCATCGCTGATGCCTTGGCCAACTGGCAGGCGTTGTGCCGCTACCCAGCTGCAAAGCGGCACGGGAATTGGCCCGTACCGCTGCCTGGCCGACGTGCTTCGGCCCCTCCCCACCAGCACGCCCAAAGCACCTCGTTGAACTGCTGAATGACATTCGGTTCGAGGGCCACCCGTGTGGCCGGAAAACGGGCCACGTGGCTAAAGATGGCATGTCGGCGGGCAAATATACCGACCGCTGATTTGGACCAATACAAAAGGCGGGTGTTCGGAACTTTCCCATGTAAGGGGACATTCCGATTCACCCGCGCCCACGACTCACTAGATGGCTCGTTCCGCCTGATCGATTGCCAACTGACCGAAACGCAGGCGATCGACTCTATTTCTTCCGTCGCATATTCCACCCGACCACGCACAGCCCTAGTAGACTCCAGCTGGCGACAGTTGCTGGCTCTGGAACCGCCGCCGCACTGAATTCGAAATTGGGACCAACATAAACGGTCCCGTAGGGAGTGGTCGGGAAGGCCAACACCGGCGAACTGTCGTAAAAATATCCGGTGAACGTGACAGCTGCGGCATTCCCGATCGAACCGTAGGGAATACCTGGTGTATTATTTCCAGCACCGGGGCCGCCATTGTCGGGATCGTGAGGGGTCTCGCCGCCTACGACCATGTAATCGTGCCCCGCGAGAAGTGGAATTGGCGCTATAGGCACCGACAAGAACGAACTCAGCCCACCGCCGCCGACGATCGGGCCATTTCCAGGCCCAACGATCGTCGATCCCAAAAGTGCGTGGGTGGTTGCGTCATAAATACCCACATGGTGGGCATCCTGCAGTGTGCCCGCAGTTGCGCTGTCGGGCCCAAAATAGACGTAGTAGTCAAGGGCCGTAACGACGATATCTGAGTTGACGTGGAACATCAGGCCGTCGTTTCCTATCGGAGAGGTGTATGCTGGTGGGATGGCGTCCGGAATTGCAAAGGCCAAGTCGGCCTTTGCCTGCCCTGAGCACGCCAGAAACAGGGTCGCCGCCGTGACGCTCAAAATGCACATTTTCATAAGTTTCATCCCCGAATCGTAATTGCCAACCTTGGCTGTTTGATATTCCTTAAGTGCGAGATGCCGCGCCTCTCATGGTCTGTAATCCCTCGACGGCCTATTCCTGACAGAAAAATTCTGAAGCTAGCGATGTGCCGTTACCTGGGGTTGGGACGGCGACTGAAAGAACGGGATCGCCGCCCTTCGTCGAGTCCCATTTCACCTCGATACAAGCGGACAAGGCGAGCCGGCCGAGATCGCGCAAAGCCGGCCGATTGCCGGTGACGGTACGGCAAGGAAACATTGGACCCTGAACTGATCAGCGGTGCTTGACCGAGCTGTACCACCTCTACCAGTTTGTACGTTGATGACCACTTGATTTCGCGGTAAATGGCGATAGTTTGAAAGCAATTGAGAGTTGATGAACCAACTACCTTAATCCTTGGCAGCTCAGGTCTTCAGCTGGCCACGGCAACCCGTTTGGATTGAGCTACGGAACCGAAGGTTAGAGGTTCGAGCCCTCTGGGGTGTATTCTTTTTCGGCTCCTGGCCGGGGCCGATCAGCGCAGTTGCCCGCTGCCCGGCCCGAGTGCCGGGACTTCGACAATCCAGGACCGCTAATGATCGCGATCCCCTGAGTTTCTCGTCGACGCCGATTTTTGGCGTCGTTCTCCCGATTTTCCCGCGGCTGCCGGGTTGTTTCCGTTTGATGGGGCGCCTTGCCCATCCCGGAAAGCCGGCTAAGCCGTTTTGACCGGTGCCTGACTGCGCACGATCAGACCCACAACGCATCGCTCGGCCTGACTGGCTGGCTCACCAAGGAAACTGCCTAATGAACGCACACCGCCACTCCCCCGTCCAGCGGCGCGACTTCTTTATTCCCCCACTGCTTGATTCCCTACGCCGCGCATTCCCGCTTCTACTGGGAAGTCTGTGCGCTTCGCTGATCGTGCTCGCCGCTGCGACGGCCCGGGCCACGGACCTAACGTTCTTCTTTACGGCCGACACGCATTACGGACTCGACCTGTTCGCCAATAACGAACTGGGGAACAAGGCCACGATCGATGCCATGAACAATCTGCCGGGCACCGCCTATCCGGCCTCGATCGGCGGCTCGGTGGCCACTCCGTCGGGCGTGCTCGTGGCTGGCGACCTGACGGACACGCCGGCCCGGCAAAACATGTTCGGCATTCACGGCGCGCTGCTGAACCAGCGCGACGGCTTCAATGACGACTACGCCGTCAACGGCACCGGGCGGATCAAGTTCCCTGTGTACGAAGGCTACGGGAATCACGACGTCGACAATACGACGCACAGCTACACGCTCGACGGCATCCGCGCCCGCAACCTGGTGCGGCCAGGCGTCGTGCACTTGTCGGACAACGGCCTGAATTACTCCTGGAACTGGCAGGGCGTGCACTTCGTCAACTTGAATATTTATCCCGGCATGAACGATCGCTCGGCCTTTAGCTTGGCCTTCTTGCAAGATGATCTACAGCACTACACGTCGACCAATACGCCGATCGTGATCATGCAGCATTTCGGCTTTGATTCGTTTTCGCTCACTTGGTGGACCGATGCGGAACGCCAGGCTTTTGCCGACACGCTTGCCGGACACAACATCCTGGGGATTTTCCACGGGCATCTGCATACGACGGACGCCTACCAGTGGAATGGCTACAACGTCTTCGACGGCAGCGCCGCCAAGGACGGCAACTTTCTGGTCGTGCACATCACGGACAACAAGATGGACGTCGTGTCGCGCGAGGACAATCACTGGGGCTTCGCCGTCAGCAAGGCCGTGCAAGTGCCCGAACCGGCGACGATCGTGCTGGGGGCATTCGCCGCCGCGCTCTTGATGATTCGTCGGCAATCGTCACGGCGTGCGCGTTAAGAATATCTGGCCCGGGATTTCAGCCCGTTCGGTCCCGGGGCACAGCGCTACGGCTTGTACCCCAGGACCGACGGCCGATCGATACGGCAAGGATCCCTGCGAAGCTCGCCCGCTAGAAGGGGCGTGTATCCCACACCTGCACGTAGCGGATGACGACTGATTCGGCCGTGCCGTCCGGCGGGCCCACGAAGACTGTGGGGTCGTCCAAAGCTCCGCCGTCGCCGCAGGCCAGATTGACCGTAAGGAACATGGGGGTCCTGACCACGGTATTGCTCGACAGCACCTGTTGGCGATCGACGTACCATTTGAATCCCGTGCTGGTCCATTCCACGCCGTAGGTGTGCATGCCGGCTGAAAGGTCAGGCGAACCGGGAGCGCCAACAAAGTTGCCGGCCACCTCACCCGCGTTGGGCATGAACAAGCAGGGATAATGC
>CAMFLN010000087.1 GCA_945957305.1 uncultured Planctomycetaceae bacterium
GCTTTAAGCTGGCCGTTTTTCAGGCGTTCCTCGGCTGACAGTCGCATCGATCGCGACATGCTGCCGTGATGCCCCGCCACGGCGTCTTCGCCCAACAGCTCGATCAGATGATGCGACACACGTTCGGCGAGTCGGCGCGTATTGACGAAAATCAGCGTACTGCGGTGCGTGGTGACCAGCTCGGTCAACCGCTGATAAACTTCCGCCCAGCATTCGTGCGAGCAGACGGCCGCTAGCTCGCCGGGCGGAACTTCGACGGCCAGGTCGAGTTCGCGCTGGTGCCCCACGTCGATAATCGAACAATCCGGCGGATGTTCCGCGTCTCCCTGTGTCCCCACCAAAAAACGGGCCACCTGCTCGATCGGCCGCTGCGTGGCCGACAGCCCGATCCGTGTCGGCGGATGTCCGGTCAGATGGGCCAGCCGCTCAAGCGATAGTGCCAGATGGCTGCCGCGCTTGTCACGGGCCAAGGCATGGATTTCGTCGACGATGACACTGCGCACAGTGCGCAGCATTTCCCGCCCGCGGACACTGGTGAGCAGCAGATACAACGACTCGGGAGTAGTGACGAGAATGTGCGGTGGATTGCGCAACATGGCCTGCCGTTCCGAGGCCGGCGTATCTCCGGTGCGCACGGCGGCGCGGATCCGCGGAGCGCGAAATCCGGCCTCGATCGCGGCGGCCCGAATCTCGGCCAGTGGCATTTCGAGGTTGCGATGGATGTCGTTCGAGAGCGCTTTGAGCGGCGAGATGTAGACGACCTGAGTGCCCTCGGCCAGGTCGCCAGTCATGCCCTGCCGAAAGAGCTGGTCCAAGCACCACAGAAATGCCGCCAACGTCTTGCCCGACCCCGTGGGGGCGGCAATCAGCGTATGACTTCCCGCGGCGATACTGCGCCAGCCGAGCCGTTGTGGATCGGTGGGTTGGCCAATACGCTCGCGAAACCAGCGGGCAATGACCGGATGAAACGGGGCCCCAGCTTCGAGCGGTTCGGCAAAGAGAAGTTCACTGCTAGCCACGCGTGCGCGCCTCGCCGGTTAAGGAGCCCCGGGGCAAAAGAGTTGCCCGTGGTCCATTTTACCGGTTCTGGTGCAGTGAACGAAGCGCGCGCTATATCACTGACGCAAGATCGAGGAGAAAGCCGCCGTCATCGAGTCGAACGAGTCGCGCCCCCGGCTAACCGCCCCGGCGACCGCCAGGCCCCCCGGGGCCACCCGGACCGCCGGTCATGGGAACACCGCGCTGTTGCATGCGGTCTGCCATCATGCGGCGGTATTCATTACGTTGGGCTTGCTGCGACGCCGGCGACCGATCGAGCGACAAGCGTCTCTGCTGGCTGCGGTCTCCCCCGCCACCGCCACCACCGCCGCGTCCACCTGGCCCACCACCACCGCCGGGCCCACCTCCGTTTGCGTTCGTGCCATTGGCTTGCTGCTCCTTGGCCCGTTCCGCCTCGCGCTCTTTGCGGCGTTTTTCCCACTCTTTCTGACGTTTGACCATTTCGTCGATATCTTTGTCGAGTGCTTTGATCTGGTCTTTCTTGCCAAGAGCAAAGAACTCATCCATTTTCTTCTGTTCACGGGCGGCCCAATCCCCCCGGCGGTCGAACTGCTGGCGCACCTGGTCCCGTTGAGCGTCGGTCATTTGGTCCATGGCCTCGCGCATCTGCCCGAAAAGCTTGCGACGATCGTCGCGAGAGAGATTCTCGTCCTGCATTTGCTTGCCCAGGTCCATGACCTTGGCCACTTGCGGATCGGTGCGAAATGCGTAATAGGCCCCGGCGCCCCCCGCCAACAGCGAGAAAACAACGGCAGCTAGCCCCCACTTCTTGCCATTCATAGTTCAAACATCCCCTGCTGAGCCCTGCCTGCGCGGCACCGAGAGCCTAATTTCCTACGTGACCGTCCAAAAACAAGAAGTTACGCGACCCCACCATGCCCGGCTGCCCGTGAAAAGGGGCAAAATCGAACACAATCCAGATCGTGCCCGAATCGCGATCCTTGACGATCTCGACCCGGCGGCGGGGCAACTTGAGCTTCGGGTCCCAGACGATCGGCGAATTGTACTCGTAGCTCAATTGCTCCAATTCAAAGAACGTCAAGTCATTTCCGAGGTTGCTGCTGTAGCGATCCTTGGTGGGATCGAAGCTTTGTGCATCGGTGTTCGAATCGGTCACGAGCGCATTTCCCTCGTCCACCCACGTCGATTCCGGAGCCACGTCGTCCGGACATTGAAAGACGTTTTGATTCGATTCGATATAGGGATTCAAGACCGATCGCAGCGTGGGACGACGTACCAGCTTTGGGGCCGGCGGAGCCGGGTCCGGCGGCTGGCTCAGCATCATGGCCGCGTCGGGATAACGGCCAAAGGCTCCCTGGCTGTCGACGTACATGTCCAGGGCGAGGCCAATCTGATGCAGATTGCTGCGGCATTGCGTGCGGCGCGCCGCGGCCCGCGCGTATTGCACCGCCGGCAGCGTAATGCTGATCAAGATGCCGATGATGGCGATCACGACCAACAGTTCGACGAGCGTGAAGCCTTGAACGGCGCGGCCGCCCGTCCGGCGATCCGACGAATTCCGATGTCTCGACTTCATGTTTTCCGCGGCCCCACAAGGATGACGAAGCACATACAGCCCCCGTTTGATTAACCCCGCGAAGGGTTGCGGGTGTCGAAGATCGTCCCTAACAATCTGGGCCGTTGCCAGCAGAAGGGCGCCAATCGCTGGTGGGGCGGTCGGCGAATTCGCGGGCCGGCGAGACCCCGCGAAGATCGTCGCAAATTCCCCGGCGGCAACATTTTGCTTCGCGTTGGGTTGCATTATAAACTGCGCCACGCCCGCACGTCGCCGGCAATTCTGCCGCTCGTTTTCGGAGAGCTTGAGAAATGAAAGCTGTTCGCTGCCATGCCTTTTGCCAACCGTCGGAGCTGGTCATCGAAGAGATCCCTCGTCCCGACCCCGGACCTGGGCAGGTTCTGATCAGGGTTGGGACCGCGGCCCTCAATTTCCCGGATGTGTTGATGATTCAAGGGCTGTACCAGGTGAAACCGCCGTTGCCCTACACGCCCGGCTTCGAGCTGGCAGGCACAGTCGAAAGCGTCGGCGCGGGGGTCGAAGGAATCGCGCCCGGCAGCCGTGTGGTGGCGCAATGCGATCAAGGAGCCTTCGCCGAATACGTCGTGGCTCCTGCCCATTCGGTGCGGCCGGTTCCGGCGGGCCTGGGCGATGAGGCCGGCGCGGCGTTTCCGCTGGTCTATCAGACCTCATATTTCGGGTTGATCTATCGCGGCCAATTGGCCCGCGGCGAGCATGTGCTGGTTCATTCAGCCGCGGGGGGCGTCGGCCTGGCCGCTGTGCAAATCGCCCGCGCTTTCGGCGCGGGCAAGATTATCGGCACCGTCGGCTCGGACCAGAAGCGCGACGCCGTGTTGGCCGCTGGGGCCGACGTGGCCGTGAATTATCAGACCGAGAGCTTTGTCGACGTCGTCAAGGAGGTCACTGGCGGGCATGGCGCCGACGTAATTTACGATCCGGTCGGGGGAGATGTTTCGGAGCAAAGCACGCGCTGTATCGCCTTCGAGGGGCGACTGGTCATCATCGGTTTCACCAGCGGCAAGTTTCCCACATTTAAGGGGAATCACATCCTGGTCAAAAACTACAGCGTTGTCGGACTGCACTGGGGCTATTACCGGCAAATGAATCCGGCCAAAATCGAGCAAGGGTGGCAAGACCTAATGCGGCTCTACGAAACTGGCAAGCTACGCCCAGTCATCGCGGCGCGCTATCCCATGCAGCAGGTGGCCGATGCCATGCAACACCTCACTTCTCGCAGCGCCGTGGGCAAGATCGTGCTGCATTGGTAGAGGGTGAACGTTCAGCATTAGAAAATAGCGCGGAGCGCGTTTTTAAGACGCGGCTCACCAGTCGCGCTGATACAATCCTGATCGCCAGCGAGCCAGGTACTGTTTCCCGGCTCATTCTCCTCCCCGAAACTCGTGGGCACGATTCTTCCCACAATTCAGAAATGAAAATCCGATGATTTCGCATGTGGCTCGTACTGTGATCGGACTAGCGCTGTGTCTCGTCGTCTCCTTTGCCCAGGGCGCGCCGCGTGGGCGCGAGGGAGGAGGCCGCGAGGAAGGTCGCAACTCGGCCGAGCGCAAGCCGGAAGAAGGAAGAAACGCATCGCGCGGAAACGCAGGGGCAGGAAACAGGAACGCAGCGGTGGGTGGCGCATGGTCCGAGCGCTCGCATCAAAGCGGTCAGAGAACCGGTGGGAGAGAAGGTGCAGCAGGCACTAGCCGAGGGACCGGAGTGAACAACGCCGGCCGTAACAGGCAGGGGAATAACGGCGCCGAAGCGGCTGCCGGAGCCGCGGCCAAGAATCGGAACAACCCACAGGTCACGGGCAAGCAAGGCGCAGCCGCTGGCGCGGCAGCCGCCAATCGGAATAACCCCCAATATTCCGGCGCACAAGGAGCAGCCGCGGGAGCCGCGGCAGCGAACCGCAACAATCCTCAGTACTCCGGCGCTCAGGGCGCGGCGGCAGGCGCGGCCGCAGCGAATCGCAACAATCCGCAATTCTCAGGCGCGGATGCCGTCCGCAGTTCGTTCAATAACCCCGGGCTCTACAACCATGATTGGTACGGTGCTCATCCCGGAGTGTGGGCGCCACGCGGTTGGGCGGCTGGCGCCGTCTGGGCACCTACTACTTGGGGAGCGGTCGCCGGCTACGCAGGCATGAATGCGACTGCCATGCCTTACAACTACGGGAACAATGTGGCCTACAGCAACGGCAATGTGATGGTCAACGGACAGAGCGCCGGAAGCGCCGCGGAATATAGCCAACAGGCTGCTGACTTGGCCGAATCAGGCGCCGCGGCAGACGTGGCCAACGACGACCAGTGGCTGCCACTGGGTGTATTCGCCATGGTGCGCAACGAACAACAACATCCTCAATTGATCCTGCAATTGGCCATCAACAAGCAAGGCATTTTGCGCGGCAACTATACCGACGAAGTGACCGAACATACCCAGCCGATCCAAGGAGCGGTCGATCCTAAGACGCAGCGCGCGGCCTGGACCGTGGGGGACAATAAGTCCTCAGTGATGGAGGCCGGCCTGGCGAACCTCGCGGAGGGAGAAGCTCCGGCGCTGGTCCACAAGAACGGTAAAACCGACCATTGGCTCCTGGTAAGGCTCGATCAGCCCGAGGGCACGCAAGCGGGCGCAGGCGAACCAGCTAGTCAGCAATGATGCCGGGCGGAGCGTCGGTCGTCTGCCACAGGGACGGCATCCAAAAAGAGGTTCCGCGGAGTAATCGCATTCATCGACCATGGCCAAGCACATCACCAAACCGACGACGATCAAAGCGGCGGGTAATAAACCGAAGATTATCGAAGAATTCGTCGGTCGCGTGAATTCACAAACGACCGACACGAGCATCGCGCGCATGCGCAGCCCCAGCGGTTGGATCGAACCTGGACAAACGCCCGAGTTCGATGAATACAGCATTGTCTTGCGGGGCATGTTGCGGGCCGAAACGCGCGGGCAGACGATCGACGCGCGGGCCGGCGAAGCGATCCTGATCTCGCGCGGCGAGTGGGTGCGCTACAGCACACCCGGCGACGAAGGGGCAGAGTACATCGCGATCTGCATTCCCGCGTTTTCGCCGCAAACCGTGCATCGCGACGCCGAGGATTGATCTCGGCTCGCGCCCCTTCTCAGCAAAGGCCTGACCCATGAGCAGTCCGCAAACCGCAACGCCCGGCGGCGCTCCGCCCCCCGCGGCGCCACAAACGCATGCGCTGCGAACGTTGGCGCGTGCCCTCCTGTTTTTCATCGCCGTGATCGTCGGCTATCTGCTGCTCTGGCCTTCGCCGATCGACCCCATGGCGTACAATCCGCCTCCCAAGCCCGAGCTCGCGGGAGCGTTTGCTCCGAACGACCGACTGGCAAGCGCCGAGATTCTCGTAGCCGGCCAGGTCGATGGTCCTGAGGATGTGGAGGTCAACGCACAGGGGCAGATTTATACCGGCACGGCCGATGGTCGCATCGTGCGCGTTGATCCGGATGGAAAACTGACCACGCTGGTCAACACTGGCGGTCGACCGCTCGGTGTAGTGCTCGCGGTCGACGGCAACCTGATCGTGGCCGACGCGATCAAGGGGCTCTTGTCAGTCGATCCGGCCGGCAAGATCACTGTCCTCTCGACGTCGGGAGGAGATCAACCGCTCGGCTTTACCGACGATCTGGCGGTGGCCCGCGACGGCACGATCTACTTCTCGGACGCCAGCGCAAAGTTCGGCCCCGGCGAGTATCTGTACGACATGCTCGAAGGGCGCCCGCACGGGCGCTTATTGCGCTTCGACCCAGCGAAGCAGGAGACCACGGTCCTCATTCCGGAAATGTATTTCGCCAACGGAGTGGCGCTTTCGCAAAACGAAGATTTCGTTGTGGTGAATGAGACCTATCGCTATCGCGTGTTGCGTTATTGGCTCAAAGGAGAGCAAGCTGGCAAGTGGGAAGTATTCGTCGACAACCTGCCCGGCTATCCCGACAACATTTCGGCCAATGGCCGTGGCACGTTCTGGCTGGCGCTATTCACCGTGCGTAACGATCAGGCGGAGTGGCTCGCGCCGCGTCCCTTCGTCAAGGGCGTGATGGCCAAGCTGCCGTCGTTCCTCTGGCCCAAGCCCGAGCCGTACGCCTTCGTGGTGCAACTCGACGAACAGGGAAACGTGGTCGACACGTTCCAGGACCCGACGGGCAAGAACCTGTATGCCGTCACCTCGGCCTGCGAGCGCGATGGTTACTTGTACCTCGGCAGTTTGCACAACAACCGCATCGGCAAGTACAAGTTGCCGTGACGTGTGCCGAGTAGACGCGAGACGAACTGCGAGAAGGCGAGACTATGTCCCGGAACGAAGAGCAATTCGAGGTTGCCCGCAATTTCCTGGCCGGCGGTGTTTCCGCTTCGACGCGAGTGAATCGAGCCATCGGCCGGCCAATGTATTTTGATCGCGCCGCGGGCTGCCGGCTGTGGGATCTCGACGGTCGCGAATATCTCGACCTTTGCACGAGCCATGGCGCGGCGCTCTTGGGACATGCGCCGCCGCAGGTGTTCGAAGCGGTCCAGCGCGCGCTGTCGCGCGGCGCTCCCTGCTCGTACGAAAACGAAACGCACGCCCAGCTCGCCCAAGAGTTATGCGAAGCGATCCCCTGCTGCGAACGCGTGCGTTTTACCGGCTCGGGGAGCGAAGCCACGATGCACTGCCTGCGCTTGGCGCGAGCCTTTACCGGTCGTACGAAGCTGCTCAAGTTCGAAGGGAACTTTCATGGCTATCACGACCAGGTGATGTTTGCGCTGTCAGCACCGCCGGAGGGGCCTGGCCCGGTGACACATCCGACCGTGACACCCGCGTCGACTGGCATGGTGCCGGCGCTGGCCGAGCAATTGGTCGTGGTGCCGTTTAATCGGACCGATTTGCTGGAACAAGCCTTTCAACAACACGGCGGCGAACTAGCGGCCGCGATCTGCGAGCCGATCTATTACAATGCCGGCTGCGTGCTGCCCGATCCGGCGTTCATCGCCGCGCTGCGCCGTCTGACAACGGAACATGGCGCACTGTTGGTCTTCGACGAGGTGCTGTGCGCGTTTCGCATGGGGCCGGGGGGCGCGCAGGAATACCTGGGCGTTACGCCCGACCTATGTACGGTTGGCAAGGCCGTGGGAGGCGGTTTTCCGCTCAGCGCGTTCGGCGGACGACACGACATCATGCGCCGGCTGATGCCTGAGGGGGATTGCCAGCACAGTGGCACCTACAACGGGCATGTCGTGCCGGTGGCGGCAGGACTGGCCGCGGTGCGTGCCTATCGGCAACCAGGCTTTTACGATCACATCAACGCCCTGGCCGGCGCGCTGTACACCGGTCTGGCAGGGCTGTTCGCCAAACATGGTCTCGTCGCGCGAGTGCAGGGACTAGGCGCGCGGTTTGGCATCTACTTCGGCATCGAGCAGGAAGTGCGCGACTGGCGCGACACGCTGCAGCACGATCGGGCCAAGATGTTGCAATTCGTCGCCGCCGCAATCCAGGAAGGGGTCTACTTCCACGATTACGGCGGTGCGGCATGCCACCATGGCTTTTGCGCCGCGATGACACAGGCGGATGTCAACGAGGCACTGGCTCGGTTGGATCGCGCGTTAGGCACATTGGCTGGCGATGCATAATCACGAGATGCTGTTGCAAAAACGGATTTTGGGTACCCCGGCAGGCAGTGGCACCAATTCTTGTTCGATAGGGTTTTGCAACGCGCAACAGGCTCTAGTCGCGACTCAAGGATACGAATCGGTATGCGGATCGCCATCGGCCAGCTGTGGCAAGAAACCAACACCTTCAATCCGCTACCGACGACGCGGCACGATTTCGAAGAGTTTGGCGTCGTACGCGGGCCCGCGATCATCGAGCAGTTCCATGATACGAACGAGCTGGGCGGATTCATTCAGTCGCTGCGTGCCTGGCCCGAGCAGCCCGAGATCGTGGGGCTGGTGCGCTTGCCGGCGTGGCCGAGCGGCCGGGCGACGCCCGACACGTTTGACTGGTTGCGAGGCGAGATGG
>CAMFLN010000088.1 GCA_945957305.1 uncultured Planctomycetaceae bacterium
GCCCTGGGCATTCAATCACGGCTTGTCGAATTTACTGCTCCGCCGTGTTGCTTCCGTGGGGGCCGCGGTGCGGTTGACGCTCTACCCCGATCGTAGCTCGAACAAGTCTGCCTCACGGCGCCGCGCTGACCACGCGCCGCCCAAGTGGCGTCAGGTTCTCCCGGGTAAACTCTGCCAGGCAAACCAGGAAATCACCTCGTTCATAGTCCGGATTGTGCGCGAGGAAGAAGCGGTCATGGTCGCTGTCGCCCGGTATGGCCGCGGGAACACGCCGCTCGGTGCGCACCGGCGTTGGCTCCGCCAGAATCACGACTCCGCGTTCCGCGACGTACTCGTCAGGAAACTTGCAGCGCACCAAGGCATCTTGGCGGGCCTGCACCTCAACAGGCATCGCACGGTCCGGGCATGGGTAGTAGGTGTGAAAGAATCCCGGCATGAAACGATAAGTTCGATGCGTCGACGTCAGCAGCAGCAGGTACACCGCGTCGTATGAGCCTTCCTGGGCCAGTGCGAAACCGTGTCGTGCCCAGGCGTAGACCCAGGCTGGATGCCCCCAATATTCAGGATCGATGACCGTATCCCCGGCAAAGATTGCGCCTACCCGTTGGCCGTCGACCCGGACTTCGATCGCCATCATTGTCGAGAAGCCGCGAAGTTGTTCGCCCGCGGACTCGCGCACCAGCACGATCGACTGCTTTTCGTCGAGGTCTCGAAAGAATTGCTGGCGGTCGATCCGTTCGTAATGATCCGTCATCAAGGCGAACAATTCTTCCCGCTCGCTCGCGGTCAGATCCACGACGGAGCGGACCGAACACGCGAGCCCCAAGCTCGCCAACGTTTTCCGGCGCGATGCGTCGTCCGGTTCAGGCATCGTTCAGTCCTTCGAGGGCTGGGGTCTCGACCTCGCAACGGAAATCCTCGAACTTGCCCAGCGGGCTGCGCGGGATGGCGTCGACGTAAATGAACTTCACTTCGAACGGATGCCCCACCGCCGTAATGACCCAGCCGCGGAGTCGGTCTTCTTCCATCGCAGTCAAGCGCCGATGCACGACCAGCAACATCTCCATCAGGCTCAAGTTGCGCTGCACCAATTGAAACTGATGAATCGGCGGAAACTCGGCCAGGTCGGTTGTGCCGGCCAATTCCACCGCCGGCCAGCGCCGCCTGCCATCGGGCAATACCGCCATATTCCGCGCACGCCCCATGATCCGCCGCAGCGTCGGCAAGCCACGCCCACAGGGGCACGCTTCGCCCACTTCGGCATAGTCGCCAATGTCGTAGCGCACCAGCGGAGTGGCGAAATTATGCAACGCCGTCACGACGACGCGACCGACCTCGCCCGGCTCGCACGCCCTCCCCTGCTCGTCGACGACTTCCACCAGCACGTTTTCCGCTTGGACGTGGTAGTTCTCTGTTTCGGGACATTGCAGCGCGATATAGCCCACCTCTTGCGAGCTGTACATATCGACGACCGCCACGTTCCATGCGCGGCGGCACGCTCGCCGAACGCGTGGGTCGAGTAATTCGCCAAACGTGCGCGCCTCGCGCAGACTGGGGAGCCGCCAACCGTGTGCCTGCGAATGCTGAATGAGCGCCGCCAGGTTCGAAGGGTAGGTCAACAAGTAGTCTGGGGCGCGCTGTTGCAGCCAAACGGCCTGTTCGTCGACCGTGCTACTGATGTTCAGCGTATGGCTCGGGCCAGTATGGACGATGCCACGCGTGGCCGGGCCCCAATCTTCGGCAGTGACCCCATCAGGCGCAGGGGCCTGACCAGCGGGCAGTGAACGAATCGCGGCCAGCGTGCCCCCTGGCGCGCGACGATGCCACAGATGGTCTCGCAGCGTACAGCAATTCCAGAACAACTGCGTAACGCCAGTCCCGATGACCATCACGGGGCGACCCGTCGAACCCGAGGTGAACAACTGGCTGTGCGGACCATGTGCGTCCGGCACGGCGCAAGAGATCAGCTCGCTCTGATGCTGTTGCATATCGGCCCGCGTCAGCAGTGGCAGACGCCGCCACTGGTCGGGGCCGCGCACCTGTTCGGGCGAAAGCCCTACGGCGTCAAGCCTGCGCCGATAGAAAGCTGTGGTGTCGTAGGCATGTGCCAACAAGCGTCCCAGCTGCGGCATCTGCCGCGCGAGAATCTCTGCGGAGGACAACCACTGAGCGGCCTCGAATTGCGCCTGCATGGCCAACAATTGCGAAACGAACGGACCCGGAATTCCCGGCCAGATCGTGCCGTTGACCGTGGTCCGCACATCCAGTGTCGCCGGCTTACGCTGGTCGGCAGCGTCGCGAGTGGCCATCGATCACTCGCTCCCTTTGCTGGACGCCGCTGTGTTCGTCGGCTCTGTTGCCGGCGCGGGAGTCAACTCGCAGGGCCCTCCCTCGAGCGCAGTCGCGACATCGAGATCGGAGAGCCGATAGATCAGAATCGAATAGCCGATCTGATCATCCGGTTCGCGCTGACGCAGGCAACTACACAACCGCGCGAAACGCAAGACACGAAACATGCGAAACGCTTCTTGCAGTTCCGGCAACGGACTGTTCTCTAACATCTGCTTCAAGATTTCAGGGCTGCTCATTGCGCGCTGGAACGGCAGCACCACCTGACGCAACTGTTGGTAGTTGTGCTCGTAGGTTTCGTTCCATGAACCGGCGAAGGGGATGATGTACACCCCCTGCAACATGGTCGCGCTAATGCAATAGGTCCCGCCGGTCAGGGGCTCGGGAACCGTGATATCCCACCGCGGTGGGAAGCTAGGGAGCGCCCGGCCGCGAATGTTGTATTGCGCCGGCCGGCCCGTGCCGAAATACGAAATGAACACGCGCTGCGGGTTGCCGCTGTCCACGGGATGTTCGTCGAGCCATTTTTTGAGGCCAATTAGTTCCTGCCCCCAATCGAGCGAACTGTCGACCAGCCGTCGATAGCCTTGGCGCGAACCTCCGGCCACTACATTGAAGTAAGCCAGGTAGTTGGGCCAGACGCCAATCGCTTCCACCGCCGCCAAAACGAGCGCCGCGATTGTTGCGCCGCGCGCCACGTGGACTTGGCGCTCGTGCGAAGGTGATTTCGCGGTTTCGCGCTCGCCGCGAGGCGAGGTTCCTTTGCGCCCCGCTTGTTGCCCGGCCGTAAGGGGGAACCACAACCCCGTAGCCCCCGCGAAAATGAACATGGGCGGATACGTCGGCAGGATGTGCCTGTGGCCGATGTTCAAGTGGCTGCGCAGCGCCACTCCCCAATACACGATGAACAACGCGGCCAATGGCATGAGCGCGTAGAGTCGCGCGCGCCGCGCGTCGCTGGTGTCTCCAGCGGTTTTGGGAACTGGATCGCGGCATGTCGCTAGCGCCCACGCCGCAAGCGCCAGCATCAGGAACAGCGTCAACGGCGTTTTCCACAATAGCGCCAAGGGAAAGAAACTGGTCCAACCCGTGTAGCCGAACTCGCCGTTCAAGAAGCCGACGCGTGCATTCGCGTACAACAAGGTGTAGGAAAAACCGTACAGATACCCTTCCGGTAACAGATGATGCTCGCGCGCGAAATGTACGAACGGCTGCAGCCTGGGCGAACCCCCTTCGACGTCGGCCCAGGGCACTTGTGTATGGGCCCCTTCTTGCCACGCCGGCGCGAACATCGAGTAGCGAAATCCATACGACGCCCAGATCACGAGCGCCACGCCCAGCACTTGAACCGCGGCGACCGCGGCAAAGACCAGAGCTTGCCGGGCGCGCCCCACGACTTCGCGCGCCGAACCCAAATCGATCGGTAGCGGCGCCGCATGCCACATTCGCGCGACAACCATCGCCAGCGCCATCGGCACGATCAACACGCCCGAGGACTTCGACAACATCAAGCCCGACAATGAAAACACGGCGGCCACGAGCGTCAGCGGCGTGACGCGATGCAGCAGCGCCCACACTGCACCGCTAGCGGCCAGGAAAAAGAGCGATGCCATCAAGTCGGACGTCGCGAGAAAGCCGTTGGCCAGTACCGTGGGCGAAAAGGCATACAGCGTCAGGCTGACCAGGCCGCCGGCCGGGCCAAAAATATGCCGCGACCAGAGGTACACGAGCAATCCCAAAAGCGCGCTGGGCACCGCCATCATCATCCGCGCGCGCCACAGCATGACGTCCGCGTCAGGCCCCATGGCGGCCAACATGCGTTCAGTAATGCCCCACACATCGGAAATCGGCCACGAAGAGTCGGCCACCGGCAGCTGATAGCCGTGCCACCACAGCGGCAGCGCTGCCCAACGCTGCGACCAATTGCCGTTCTCAGCGTGCAGCCGGTAATCATTCGCCGCCCAATAGCTGAAACCGCCTCCGAGGTGGGCGCTTTCGTCGTAGGTGATCGACTTATGCGCGACGGCGCTTAGGCCGAGCAGCACGTGAATCGCCAAGAGCGCCACCACCGGCGCCGGGCCGCTGAGCAACCGGGTGATTCCTGTGCTCCGACGTGGTGCGATTCTTTGAGACATGTACCGTCCTGCGGGCAATCCGAGGCCCATCCGGGGCGCAATCCAGCGGGACATCACTCTCCGCAGCAGCACCAGCGCGATGGCAAACCCTTAGCGTCCCCTGCCATGGCACACCCCGTCAATAGACCCGCTTCCTGCGAGCCGTCGAAATCGGCCCGCCGGGCGGACTGCCGGGGCTGTTTTCGCCCGCAAAAATGACAGAGCAACTCTCGGCTGGCAAAGCCCGCCTTGAGTTCACCCCTCCCTTCGCTGTAGCATCCGCAGGCACTGTTCACGTCATAGCCCGCTCGTCCGGCCCCCAGGTTTGCCCAAATTTCGCCGTATACTTTTACTCCGCCGCGTTCGACCGCCAGTCCCCAGTGAGCCCTGTTCGATGACCGAGCCCTTGCGTTTGTCCCTGGCCATTCCCGTGTACAACGAGCGCGAAGTGCTGCCTACTTTGGTCGCGCGCGTGGGCGCGGTGCTGGACAAGATTCCCGGCGGCCCCCACGAGATCGTGATGGTCGACGACGGCAGCTCGGACGGCACGGCCGACTTGCTGGAACAGGAGGCCGCCAAGGACTCGCGGATCGTCGCGGTGCTGTTGTCGCGGAACTTCGGCCATCAAACTGCCATCACGGCAGCGATGGACCAGGTCAATGGCGACGTGATCGTGATCATGGACGGCGACTTGCAGGACCCTCCGGAAGTAATCCCGCAGCTGCTGGCAAAGCACGCCGAAGGTTATGACGTCGTTTATGCGCAACGCGGCGAGAGGCAAGAAGGCTGGTACTTGCGAGTGTGTTATTGGTTGTTCTATCGCCTGGTGGCCATGCTCTCGAATATTCGGCTGCCGCTCGACAGCGGCGATTTCGCGCTCCTCTCGCGCCGCATCGTCGACGCCATGCGTGAAGCCCCCGAGCGGCAGCGCTACCTGCGCGGTTTGCGTTCGTGGGTGGGCTTTAAGCAGATCGGCATCGTCGTCGATCGCGCCGGTCGTCATGCTGGCAAATCGAAATACACCCCTCTCAAGCTGCTGAAGCTGGCCTCGGATGGCATCTTCGCATTTTCGATCGTGCCGCTGCGCGCCGCCCTGGTGCTGGGCCTGCTGGCGATAGTGGCCTCGCTCGTCTACGCCGTGTATGCGATTCTGGCGCGGTTGGTCTTCGAGACGAACACTCCCCCCGGCTTTGCTTCGCTCATCGTCGTGATTGTCTTCCTCGCCGGAGTGCAATTGATGCTGTTGGGCGTGGTCGGAGAGTACGTCGGCCGGATCTACGAAGAGGTCAAAGCCCGGCCGCACTACATCTTGCGGAAGGTCATTCGCGGCAAATAGTCGGCCGGCCCCCGGTCGATGGGCGTCCTGCTTGTCCGCGCTCGCGGATTAGAGCCTCTCTGGGCACATTTCTCCGCGCTTTCTCCAAGATTCCGGCCGGCGGGGCGAATCCCAGGTTGGCGTTCCCCCTGGCGGTGGAACCGAGGGTTCTACCCGCTAGCACGGCTTCGATTTCCCGCCCCTAGATTTTCGTGCACTACGTGACGATTTCCTGCAAATTTGCGATCGATTGATTTTTGGCGTTCGACGACAATTTTCCCGCAGAGACCGCTTTCTCGGCATGTATGATCCGAGAATTCCCGGCGCGGCGATCGGTCTCGGCCTTTTTGGTCACCTAGCAAGAAGACTTGAGGTTCCCCATGCGAAAACTCTGGCATTCGCTGGCGGTCGTGGCGCTGGCCGCCCCATCGTTGGCTGCCCCTTGGCACGCGACCGCGGCGGCCCCTGATGCAAGCTGTAAGCAAACGGCCCTGCCCGATAAAGTGGCCCCGTTTACGCTCAAAGACTACCGCGGGCAGCCCTTCGACTTGGCGAAGGCGGCCCAGGATAAGATCGTGGTCCTGGCCTTTCTCGGCACCGAGTGCCCGCTGGCCAAGCTTTATGCCCCGCGCTTGTCCGAACTCGCCAAAGAATACGAACCGCGCGGTGTCATCTTTGTGGGCATTGATGCCAACCGTCAGGATGCCGCGACTGAGATCGCCGCTTACGCGCGTCACCATGGTGTGGAATTTCCTATTTTGAAAGATCTCAACCAGGTAGTGGCTGATCGAGTTGGCGCCACGCGCACGCCCGAGATCATCGTCCTCGACAAGGCGCGCGCGATTCGTTACCGCGGCCGCATCGACGATCAGTACGGCCTGCTGAAGAACGCGAACTTTCAGCGCAAAGAGCCGACGCGCCGCGACTTGGCCGTGGCGCTCGTCGAGCTACTGGCCGGTAAGCCTGTGAGCCAGCCCAGCACCGAGTTCACCGGCTGCCTGATTGGGCGTGACCGCAAACCTGCGCCGACGAGCGAAATCACTTACACCAAGCACGTCGCGCGCATCCTGAACGAAAACTGTGTCTTCTGCCATCGCGCGGGCCAGATCGCTCCTTTTACCCTGACGAGTTATGAAGACGCCGCTGGTTGGGCGGGCATGATCGAAGAAGTCACCAGCAGCGGCCGTATGCCGCCGTGGCATGCCGACCCGCAATTCGGTCACTTCGAGAATGATGCCCGCCTGAGCGATGAGGACAAAGCGACGCTCTCGCGCTGGGTCGCGGCCGGCGCGCCTGAGGGCGATGCGAAGGACCTGCCCGCCCCGCCGAAATTCACCGACGGCTGGATGATCTCCGAACCAGACCAGGTCATCTACATGGCCGAAAAGCCGTTCGACGTGCCGGCGACCGGTGTCGTCGACTATCAAAATTTCATCGCCGATCCCGGTTGGACCGAGGACAAGTGGCTAAGCGCGATCGAGCCCCGGCCAGGCAATCACTCCGTTGTGCATCACATTCTCATCTTCGTTTTGCCGCCGGGGGGGCGCGGCCCTGGGGGGCTGGGCTCGGGGGGTAATGACTTTACCGGCGCCTTTGCCCCCGGTTTGCGTCCCGAGCCGCTGCCGCCGGGCATGGCCCGACGCGTGCCGGCCGGTTCGAAGTTGATTTTCCAGATGCACTACACCCCCAACGGTTCGCCGCAACAGGATCGCAGCTACCTGGGCGTCAAGTTCGCCGATCCCAAACAGGTCAAGCAGGAAGTGATCGTCACCAGCGCCGTGAACTTCGTGTTCCAACTTCCACCGGGAGAGGAAGACGTGGGCGTGGCCTCGCGCTTCATCTTCAAGAAGGACGCGACCCTGTTGACAATGATGCCGCACATGCATCTGCGCGGCTCGGCTTTCGATTACGTTGCCACCTACCCCGACGGCAAGAAAGAGACGCTCCTCTCGGTGCCGCATTACGACTTTGGCTGGCAAACAAATTATCGCCTGGCCGAACCCAAAATGTTGCCCGCCGGCACGCGCCTGGACTGCCACGCTCACTTCGACAATTCCGAGCACAACCTGAACAATCCCGATCCAAAGGCCACCGTCGGCTTTGGGGATCAAACGTTCGAAGAGATGATGATCGGCTTTTTCGAAATGGCCGATCCGCATCAAGACCTGACGAAGCCGCAGGCCGAGGTGGCTCGCCAACCGTCACGCGTGGAAGAGTTCTTGGTCATCATGAAGGCGACGGGAGGCGATCCGGACGACAACTTGAAGGTTGCCACACACCTGGCGCTGAGCGACGCTGAATGGTTCGGCCGCTTTGGGTTCATCCTGCCCGTCACCATGCCCCAGGTCGATCGCGTCTGCCTCACGACCGTTGTCGATGGCAAGCTCAAGCAGAAATATGGGCCGTTCCAAAATCATCGTAACAAGGAGGGCAAAGTGGTGACTCCGCCGGAATCGATCCGCAGCCCGATTCCCATGATCGACGCGGCGGACGAACCTTTGGCGCAGTATGCCCAAGGTGATAAGCCTGTGGTCAACGCGGACCTGACCAAGGTCAAAGGGCCCGTGTTCGAGAAGATGGCGGCTCGGGGCGCGAAATCGAGCCTGCATGTGCCGGTGAAAATCGGCGACACACGCGGCACGATCAATTTCTGGAGCACTGAGCCAGACGCTTTTCCGCAGCCGGCGGTGCAGTTGTTGTCTGCACTGACGCAGGCCATGGCGGCGCCGAAACCGACAGCCGCGCAACAAGCGGCTCGCCAATAGTCACTCGTGCCGGGGTCGCTGCCAGGAGGGTGGCGA
>CAMFLN010000089.1 GCA_945957305.1 uncultured Planctomycetaceae bacterium
CTCGGAGATGTGTATAAGAGACAGGTACCAGATTGCGCCGCGAATGGCGTACGGTACCAGCGGATGAATCATGGCGTTGTACAAACCGGCAGGGCTATTCGGCTTGTCCGTGGCGGGTTGCGAAGCATAGTTCGACAGCGACGATTCTGCTTCGAGCGCTTTGTGGCTCGTCCAGGCTTCGGCCGGGGTGCCACCGTAGTTCGTGCTGATCATGCCGATCGGCACGTTCAACTTCTTCTGCAGGTCGCGGCCGAAGAAATACGCCACGGCTGAAAAGCTGCCCACCGTTTCCGGTCCGCAGTCTTGCCACTTGGCGTCCACGTCGTTTTGCGGTTCGGGTGTGGCACGCCGGGGAATGGTAATCAAGCGGATCTGCGGATTTGCTGAATCCTTTTTCGTCTGGTCAGGGCTGTCGCTCTGATTGACATCCCATTGCATATTCGACTGCCCGCTGGCGATCCATACTTCACCCACCAGGATGTTCGACAGCTTCAAGGTGTTCTCGCCGGCGATGGTCAGCTCGAACGGTCCCCCCGCCTTCAGCGGCGCCAGCTCGACGCGCCATTTGCCGTCTTTGGCCGTGGTCGAGACCGATTGTCCTTGAATACTGACCGTGACTTTTTCGCCGTCGGTCGCGGTTCCCCAAACGGGAACCTTCATGCCTTGTTGCAGCACGGCCCCGTCAGCAAAGAGGGCGTTTGTCTTGATGGCAGCCGTTGCCTGCGAGGCGAGCAGGGCACACAGCCCGACGGCCAACCACAAACTCGAGCCAGTGCGAAACTTCATCGATCGATCTCCTGCGGTGGGATAGTGCGGTGGGGGACGCTCCCGGCAATTTGCTCGGAGCGTCTGGGGGACAATATAGCCAGCCCCATCGGCGAAAGCACCCACCTCGGTCGGCGGGCGTATTTCCGCGACCCCCGGGCGGGCCGTCCCGCAGACTGACCAAGGCGAAAACCACGCCTCCGGCTAGAATAGGGGAAACCGTGGCTCGGTCAGCGCCTGCGAGGTTTTGGCGAAGCGTCGACGCGCATTTTCAACAGCGGAAGGGATGGATGGCCCACGTCAAAAGGAAGATTTCGGGACAAACGTGGTTCCTGGCAACGGTTCTCGTCGCCAGTGGCGTCGCGGTCGCCTATGTCACGCTGGTTGACGCACCGGCGCGCCGCCTGGCGGCGGCAGGTCCACGTCCGCAGCGTATCGAGGACATTCCCTTCAACGGCACGCGCGCCTATGAGTACTTGCAGGCGATTTGCGACCTTGGTCCGCGCCTCAGCGGTTCGCCCGCGATGATCAAGCAGCAGGAAATGCTCAAGCAGCACTTCGAAAAGCTGGGGGCCAAGGTCACGATGCAGCCCTTTCGGATTCGCCACCCTGTGGACGGCTCGGCCGTCGAGATGGCGAACATGCTTGTCGAGTGGCAACCGGAGAAGAAGCAGAGATTGCTCGTGGGGGCCCATTACGACACGCGTCCCCGCCCAGACCAGGACCCGGTTGATCCGCGGGGGCTGTTTCTCGGCGCCAACGACGGAGCGAGCGGCGTGGCGTTGCTGATGGAACTGGGCGAGAGCGTCAAGAATCTCGACGGCAAGCTGGGGGTCGATTTCGTGCTCTTCGACGGCGAAGAGTTCATTTTCAACGACCGCGACCCCTACTTTCTCGGGTCGACCCATTTTGCCGAGGAATATGCGGCCCGTCGCGGCGGCCCGACCTATCAAGCTGGCGTGGTGCTGGACATGGTGGGGGACAAGGATCTCGAGATCTACCAGGAGGGAAACAGCCTGGATTGGCCGGCGTCGCGCAGCGTGGTAAATTCCATTTGGGCCACGGCAAAGAAGTTGGGCGTCCGCGAGTTCGTTCCTCGCTTGGGACCGACGGTGAACGACGACCACTTGCCGCTATGTCGCAAGGCGAAGATACCGACCTGCGACGTGATTGACTTTGAGTACCCCCACTGGCACAAGCGCGGCGACACGGCCGACAAATGCTCGGCGCTCTCGCTCGCCAAGGTCGGTTGGGTCATTGACCAGTGGCTGAAGAAAAGTGCGCACTAAAGGCCCCCTACCATGGTCAGCATTTTATTCCCCGCCGGCGTTCTCGGATTTGCGGTGACGATGCTACTGGCGCACGCCCGCAACTGGCAGCGAGCCAAGCATCGATTGACGAGTGAAGCTGAGAGGCTGTTTCGCCAGCACCAATTCTGGCGGCGCATGCAGACCAGTTCGCTGCTCGCCTTGGTGGCGCCGACCATGTTGGTCGGCCTACGTGTCTCGCCCGAGCGGTCGCCAAAACTATTTGTGATCCTCTGGCTCCTGGTCGTGTTGGCGACCTGCTGGATCGGTTGGCTGGCCATCCTGGACGCCGTCGCCTCGGGGAAGTACTTTCGCCGCCAGATTCTCGAGCGGGCGGTTGCTCGTGACCATCTCAAGCAGGAATTTGAGCGAATTTTGACAGCTGTGCGGACTGGGGGATCGGTAACGGCTGACTCCGTTTCACCGCCGCAAGAGACGGCTTCGCAGCCTGAAACCGCCTAACGGTCACGAAAGTCCTCGATTTGTGGCGAATTACTTTTGGCGCTATCGATTTGCGCCAAGCGACCAGGCAATCAGTTGGCCGAAGTACGAATTGACGATTGCCGACGCGCCCCTTAGGATTGACGCGCTGCAGCCAAGTGACGCTCAGCCGCTATTGCCATATTCGGTCGCCACTCGCGCGTGACACAGGCGTTTGACGCGTTGTCCGCGGAATTTTCGCTTGCGACTGATTCGTTATTGGCCACAGCTCGGGAACGAAGGGCAAATCACGCTGTCTTGCGCCCCGGCGTAGACAGAGGACAGAGACTTCATGGACGGCATTCGAATTTGTGTGGCTTTGGCGCCACTGGCGATCTATTTGCTGCTGTTAGCGGCGCTCAACCTCTCGCGGCGCCCCATCCTCGTCAACGGTGCCCGGGATATCGCGGCGTTGGGTTTCGGCATTTCGGGCATGCTGCTCGTCGGCCCCATTGAACTACTGCATCCGCAATCGGCGGTGAATCAGCTGGGCCTGTACATCTGGGTCCTTTCCCTGGGGCTTTATTCGCTCGCGTTGGCGCTGGCGATTCTTTTCAGTCGGCCCCGTCTGACGGTCTACAACATTTCTGTCGAGCAGCTGCGTCCCTTGTTAGCCACCGCGATCGAGGAACTTGATCCCCAATATCGCTGGGCGGGCACCTGTTTGTCGCTACCCAACTTGAACGTGCAGCTGCACCTGGAAAGCAACGCGCTGATGCGCAATGTATCGCTCATCGCCAACGGCGACCGGCAAAGTCCGGCTGGCTGGCAACAACTCGAACGAGCCCTAGGCGCACAGTTGGCCCCGGCCCGAGCGCCGCTGAACGTTTGGGGGCCAGGATTGTCGTTGGCAGCATTGTCGATGGCGGCAGTCGTGGCATGGTATGCCCCGCTGAATCACCACGTGGTGATCGCCGCCTTGCGGGACATGTTGCCGTTCTGACGGCCACCCGCCTGGCTCATCTGCCAGGACGTTGAGTGCGGTTGGAGTGCTATTGCCACGCTGGCGTGGCAAAGTGCCTTGCTGCGTCGTTCGACGACCGGAAAGCACTTAGCCAAGTCGCACTGAAATCTTCAAGCCCGCCGTGAATATTGCCGCGCCAGCGTGGCAATGGCACCCTGGAGCAGCGGCGACGGGAACTCATCCGTTTACTGCTTCTTGGCCACGGCATCTTGCTTGCGCGCCTTCAGGCTGGGGTCGCTCGCCAGCGGAAGCTTGACCGCGCGCCCGGTCTCGGCCGCTTTGTAAATCGCCAGGATGATCTCCACGCTGCGGCGCCCCTCGGGCCCGTCGATCGCGGGAGCGCGATCCTTCTTGATCGCGTCGACGACGTCACGAAACTGCAACGTGTGGCCATGATGACCGATCGCCGTCGGGTCGCTGGCCCCACCGCCGGTGCTTTTCTTGTGGCTCATTTGCGCCATAATCTCGGCGTCGCGTTTCCCCTTCTTGGCGAAGTCCCACTTCACGAGATCCTCTTCTTCCATCACGGCCGATCCGGTGGATCCGTGAATCTCGACGCGTTTCAGATAGCCGGGATAGGCGGCGGTGCTGGCCTCGATCACGCCCAAGGCCCCGTTGGCGTAACGAATCGTGGCGACGGCCGTATCTTCGACGGCAATCCGCTCATGCGCTAGAAGCGCCGTCTGTGCGCGAATCTCGACGGCCGGACCCATGAACCAGGTGAGCAAATCGACACTGTGAATCGCCTGATTCATCAAGGCGCCGCCGCCGTCGAGCTTCCACGTGCCGCGCCAGGCGCCGCTATCGTAGTACGATTGCGGTCGAAACCACTTCACGTATGCGTCTCCCATCGTCAGCTGGCCAAAGCGCCCTTCATCAAGCGCGCGGCGAATCATCTGGCTGGAATCGTGAAAGCGCGAAGGAAATATCGCTGACAGCTTCACGTTGGCCTTGCGGCAGGCGTCGATGATCTTGTCACACCGCGAGAGCGTGATTTCCAAAGGCTTTTCGACGATGACGTGCTTGCCCGCCTTGGCCGCGGCAACGGCCGGCTCCATATGAGCACCGCTCGGCGTGCCGATCGTGACCACGTCCACCGCAGGGTCGGCCAACATAGCGTTCAGATCGTGATAGGCCTTGCAGCCGGTCTCGGCGGCCAATCGATCGGCTGCGGCGGGGAAAGAGTCGAAGCAGGCCACGAGCTTGGCCCCACGCGTATCGCCGATCGCGCGGGCGTGGAACTTGGCGATCATGCCGCAACCGATGATGCCGAAACCTAAAGCCATCGCAGGGTGTCTCCTCGGGGCCAATCGTCGCCAGGGCGGCCCGGATGCTTTGCGCACCAAGAACCGCCAAGCCATAGATGCAGGGCTACTTAAAAGGCCGGATTATAGTGACGCCGTCGGTCCGCAGCCAGCGCGGCGACACTCACGCAAACTCAGCCCGCACCCGCCGCCAACATCAAGGTACTCAGCGCGTTCAGACTGGCGTGGGCGATGACACTCGGCCACAGGCGATGCGTTTGCCGGTATAAATACCCCAGCACGAGGGCAAAGAAAAACAAAGGTACGGGACTAGGCCCGTTTCCCAGGTGAACCAACGCGAAGACAAGTGAACTGAGCACAATGGGCCAGGCAGAGCGCGCCCCTTCCGGCGTGTTGGCAGCGGGATCCGCCGCTACCAGCGCGGGAGGCGATGGGTCATCGTCAGCTGCACGCTGGGCAGCGGCCGCGTAATCAGGCGCCATGTCGCCGCTCGCCGGCTCTCCGGATATGCTTGCCAACAACGCGTCGGCGGCGGGTGAATTTATATCGACGGAAGTGCTCTGAAGTGCTGAGGTGGCCAGGTGCATGGCGGCACGCTGCGTGTAGACCGCTTCGAGCCATCCTTGCAACACCACGCGAAAAAGGAACTCCTCGGCCAGCGGCGCGACAACAACGGCGGAAAACGCCGTCGCCAGGAGCGTTAGCATCCCCGGCTGTGCCTGAAAGATATCGCTCACGGCGTGCTTGGCGGGAATTTCAAAATATTGCACTAACACGATTTGAATCAGAAATACCGGCATGCTGGCCGCCGCGAAACCGCTCACTCCTAATTGCAAATCGCGGCCCCCGCGGACTGGTAGAAACCCTAAATCATGGTTGTCGGCTCCGCGCGACCGCAGCCAGAGGCAGGCGGCACCGACCGCGACGATATTGCCGAGGGAAACCGCCACCATCAGCCCGAAGGGATGCTTCTCGAGGGCACTCGCCTCGCTGTCGCTCTCAGCGACTTGCGTATCTGCCGCGTGTGCCGGGGCTTTCGATTCCAGGGTGAACGGTAACGTGCAGAGGATCTGCATGCCGAGCCAGATGACCGCGGTCAATCCCACGTCACGGCCGGTCCACGGCACGCAGCAGCGGGGGGCGTACGTTACGATCTCGCGGCCCGCGGAAACCTGCGCGAAGATGTAATTCCACAATGCCACGCACGTCAGGCTGATCGCGATGAAAAGACCCAGCTGCAACGCGACAAGCAGAAACATAAATAGCATGCGGAGAAAAAGCTGCCGAAACCCAGGAACTCGAAACGGCCAGCAGAGAGGGGGGGGCTTCAGCGATTCAACATATTCACGGCGGCCAAAATATAGGCCACGCCCGAGTAAATCGTCAAAGCGACGGCCGTCCAGACACTACCGTAGAGGAGCCATTCAATTTCCGGCGGCGCGGCTTCCGGCAGGTACGAGAGATAGAACAGCGCCACGCCGATGGCCACGCACTGCAGCACCATTTTCAGCTTGCCGGACATCGTGGCGGAAAAATCGGCCCCTTGTTGTTCCAGGAAGCTGCGCAGCGCCGTCACGAGCAGCTCGCGCCCCACAATCACCACCACCATCCAAGCCGGCAGGTAGGTGTGTAGTTCGGGAATCGCCGTGAGAAATATAAAACTGCCGCAAACGATGATCTTGTCGGCAAATGGGTCCAGGATGCGCCCCAGCGTGGTGACCATGCCGTAGCGGCGGGCCAAATAACCGTCGACCCAATCGGTCGAGGCCGCCACCAGAAACACGATCAGCGCGGCGAAATAGAATTTTTGCGCGACAAGCGCAAAGAGAACAACTGACAACAAGAGCCGCATCGCGGTCAGTTGGTTCGGCAGGTTAAACGCCGTAGCTGTCGCCAGGTTCTTCGTGCTCACGGTCATTGCCGCGCTCGTTATCGTGGTTTGCCAACGGCCGCCGCCACCAGGTCATACCCGTGCGCAGCCACGATCTCGCATTTCACAATCTGCCCCGCACGCAATCCCTTACCGGAAACATAGACCACGGTATCGACATCCGGTGCGTCCGCATAGGTACGGCCGATCCAAGCTCCTTTTTCCTCGGGAACCGGCCGGTCGAGCAACACATCATAGCTCTGTCCCACGCGCGAGGCACTGAACTCCAGGGCAATTTCCTGTTGCACTCCCATCAGCTCGTCGCGCCGCGCTTCTTTCACCACCGCGTCGACATGATCGGGGAGGCGTGCCGCCGGCGTATCAGGTTCGAACGAATAGGTAAACACCCCCAGACGCTCGAAGTGTTGCTCGCGGACGAATTCTACCAACTCGGCGAATTGCTCGTCAGTCTCGCCCGGGAAGCCAGTAATGAAGGTCGTGCGCATGACCAGGTCGGGGATCGCCTGCCGCAACTTCGCCAGCAACGACTCGGTCTCTTGGCGGTTTACGCGGCGTTGCATGCGCCGCAACATAGTGTCGTTGATATGTTGTAGCGGCATGTCCAGATAAGGCACGATCCGCCGAGCCTTGGCCAGCACGTCGATCAATTCGTCGGTGAAGTACATGGGATACAGGTACATCACGCGGATCCAATCAAGTCCCTCAATTTTGTCGAGCTCGGACAGCAACTCTGCCAAACGGGTTTTTCCGTACAGGTCCAGCCCATAATAGGTGGTGTCCTGGGCGACGATGTTCAGCTCGCGGACGCCGTCGGCGGCCAGCTCGCGCGCTTCGGCCAGCACGTCCTCCATCGGCTTGGTGGCATGTTTGCCGCGCATTTTAGGAATTGCGCAAAACGTGCACAGTCGATCGCACCCCTCCGAGATTTTCAGATACGCGAAGTGCCGCGGCGTGATTCTTAAACGCGAGCGGTCCGAGAGCGGCGTCGTCGGGGCAGGCTGAAAGACACTCCGCTGCTCGTGCAGACCGCCGATCAGGCGATCGGCCACCTTGGTCACCGAATCGCGGCCGAAGACGCCGACCAGGTAGTCGATCTCGGGACATTGTTCCAGCAGGGCTTCCTTCTCCCGCTCGGCCAGGCAGCCCGAGACGATCACCCCCCGTGTCCCACCGCGCCGCTTCAGCTCCAGCATCTCGCGAATCGCGCCGTACGACTCCTGCCGGGCTTGCTCGATAAATCCACACGTGTTGACGACCACCAGGTCGGCCCCGTCGGGCTCGTGTACCAGGCGATAGCCGTCCAGTTGCAACAGGCCCAGCATGCGCTCGCTGTCGACCAGATTCTTCGGGCACCCGAGGCTGACGAAGGCATATGTCCCTTTGACACCGTGCGGTGACGATGCCGTTGGGCGTGCGGCCTCGGGCAGGTTCGGTCGGTCGACGATGGGCAACAAGTGCGCTAGCTCCCTTGTGAAGGACTGGAGACTTTACATTCCGTGCGAAAACGGGCGCCCGGTGTTGACGGGCCAATTCGGCCCGTAGCGAGTGTGCGCGAGTTTTTCGACCATTCTGTTTACGCCGAAAAGCTTCTGGGGAAATGGATTTGGGTTCCGCAGCAGCAGCCAGCTGCTCCCATTGTCAACGAGGGAGCGAACCTGACAAGACCGACTGCGGCGACGGTGACATTTTCAAGCATCTCATTCAAGCATCTCACGCCGGCGAGTTTGCGCGGCCTGCGTTCGCTTATGAGCGGGCAATCCGCGAGAGTCCCCGCTTGGCTGAAAACTTCTGGAATTGGCGACGAGAATAATTATAGTGTACATAAGTATACTAATTAGTGGAGGGGCAAGATGCTCGCCGACATACCCGCCGAAGAACTGGGAGATTGTCTGGATC
>CAMFLN010000090.1 GCA_945957305.1 uncultured Planctomycetaceae bacterium
CGGTCTACGTCGCCGACGGCTTTCATCGTCGCGGGCTGGGCCGAGTCCTACTTCTGCATTTGATCGAGCGCGCGAAAAAAGCTGGCTTTCACACATTGATCGGCGGCGCCAGCGCCGATCAAACGGCCAGCATCGCGCTGCAAGAGAAGCTCGGCTTTCGCCAAGTCGGATGTCTCAAAGAAGTCGGCGAGAAGTTCGGCCGACGATTGGATGTGATTTACTTGCAATTCATGTTGTGAGTGTGCAAGCAGATAACAGCGTTCGCTGACATGCAGCCCATTTCGCTCTGACAGAATCGACGCGGTGCGTCGTCGGCGCGATTCAAACGGAGAGCCCTGGCCGCGCGCCCTTATTACCGCAACGCGTCTGTCGCAGCGATCGATCGAGGCGAGCTACTCGATTTCCACGATCTCGCCGTCGGCTTTGACTTCCACGTCGTGGATCTTGCCGTTCTTGGTCTTGCCCGAGATTTCGTAGACGCCGTTCGAGCGGAGCGAGACGCTGTGGAACTTCAGGTCCGGAAAGTTCTTTTTCGCCGCCTCGAGCGCGGCCTTCATAGCGGGCTCGGGCACCTGATCGAGAGTGAGGACCTGATCGTTTTTGGCGGGCGCGCGACCGCAACCGATAACTGCGAACAGAGCGCTGGCGATTAACAATCGGTATCGCATTCAGTAATCTCCCGAAATGCTTTCACCGGTCGCACGTGTGGACAAGGCGCGATAGGTGTCGTAGTCGATGCTGCGCGGGATGAAGCTGACATGGCCATCCATGAACAGGAAATTCGCGCCGTTGCCGTGAAAGCTGTAGAACTGATTGACGTCGCTGTTGGGATCGTTGGGCGTGGCGTGTTCGCCGGCATGCCCCAGGATCATGCCGGAACCCTCTTCAGGGTGCGCTCGGCCGACGTCGTCGCCATCGTCGTCAAACAGAATGGCGCCGGTCACCGATCCGGCCCAGGTCGCGACGCCGAGAAAATGAGAGCGTTCGCCGACCGCGATGGTACGCGACAGGCCGTCCGTGATATCCGAAAAGTGCACGCCGCTGTTGCGGAAGAACAGCCCATCGCCGTCGACCCCGGGCTCGGTCGAGCCGAACATGCCGACGTAATTCGCGGGTGCGACCTCACAAATCTCGGCGATGGGATTGCCCTGCATGTCACGGCTCATCGCCCGCCAGGATGGTTGCACGGTGTCCGATGGGCAGAGGTACGTGGCAATGTTCGCCACGCGCACGCCATTGGACGCATCCTCAATCGCGCGGTCGAAGTGGATTACGTTGTAGATCGGCGCTTGTTCGATCTGGGGGAGCAGAAACGCCCCCCAACCCCAACCAGGACCGGTGTCCGTACCGCTGGCGTCAAATTTCGAAATATAACCCGGCGGCAGCCGGCCGCAGGCATCGTGATAGCTCGTCAGTGCCAGGCCGATCTGCTTAAGGTTGTTCGTGCATTGCGATCGTCGTGCCGCTTCGCGCGCGGCTTGCACCGCCGGCAATAACAGAGCGACGAGGACGCCGATGATGGCGATGACGACCAGGACCTCGACCAGGGTAAAAGCGCGGCGCATCAATAGTTTTTCCTTCAGTTATGGGGTGTTCAACGTACAGCAAGGGCCGCCAGATTTCCAGCTGGCCCGGCGTGACGCATCTTGCGAGGAGCACCCAGGCTCACATCGTTGCGGTGGGTGATGGCGGGAGTGCGCACGAGGCAAACGGCGCTGTTTTGTGGTAGATTCTGGCAGCCTCGCAGCAGCCGATTGCGTTACGGCCTGCCACCGAGAGTTTTGATTCCCTCCCAGAATAACTCCATGCGGTTTTTGACCTTTGTCACCAAGAATCTCCTCCGCCGACCGTTCCGGTCGGTGCTGACCATGATGGGCATCGCACTGGCGGTGGGCGCGATGGTCGCCTTGGTGGGCATTTCGAACGGTTTCGTCGAATCGTTTATCCAGCTTTATCAAGGGCGCGGCGTCGACCTGGTCGTGGTTCGCGCCGGCGTCTCTGAACGACTGACCAGCGCGCTGGAAGAATCGCTGGGGGACAAAATCCGCGCTCTCCCCGGCGTGCGCGACGTGGCGGGCATCATGACCGATGTCGTTTCCTTTCCGGACCTTAACCTGTACGGTGTCCCCATCCTGGGCTGGAAGCCGGGAACGTTCCTGCTGGACAATCTCAAGTTCGTATCCGGTCGTCCACTGACCGCGCAAGACGGTCGCGTCGTCATGCTCGGAAGCGTTCTGGCCAAGAACATGGGAAAGCAGGTGGGTGACAAGGTCGACGTCTTTGAGGACGAGCCTTTCGAGGTCGTGGGAATCTTCGAGAGCCTTAACATGGTCGAAAATGGCTCGATGATCGTTTCTCTTGCTGAATTGCAACGACTGATCGATCGGCGCGGACGTGTGAACCTGTTTAATGTCGTCGTTACCGATCGGGCGGACGAAGGCGCGGTGGACCGCGTCCGCCAGGAAATCGAAGCTCTGGCTCCGGGCATGTCAGCCATGACTTCCGAAAGTTTCGTCACGAGCGATATGCAAATTCAGGCAGCTCGGGCCATGACTTGGATTACGTCGATCGTCGCGTTGGTGATCGGTTCGGTCGGTGTCTTGAATACCATGGTGATGTCAGTTTTCGAGCGGACGCAAGAAATTGGCATCCTGCGGGCGATCGGCTGGCGCAAGTCGCGCGTCATGCGCATGATCCTGGTGGAAGCAGTGCTCTTGAGCCTGGCCGGCGCGCTTGTGGGGATTCTCGGCGCACTGGCCATCACGACTTCACTCAGCCGGCTTCCCTCGTTTAGCATCATCATCGCCCGCGGTATCGCGCCCGCCGTGATCGGCCAGGGAATATTGATTGCATTGATTCTCGGTTTGATCGGCGGCGCCTATCCGGCGATCTATGCCGCTCTGTTACAGCCCACCAAGGCGATTCGCCATGAATGATGCTTCGGCCAACGGCGCTATCCTGAGCACCAAGGGCCTGACCAAGAACTATCCTGATGGCAACGTAGCGGCGTTGACCGACGTCAATCTGTCGATTCCGCGCGGGCAGTATGCGGCCATCGTCGGGCCGAGCGGATGCGGCAAATCGACGCTGCTGAATCTACTGGGAGCGCTCGATGAACCCACCGCGGGCAGCGTGTACTTCGCAGGCCGCTCGTTTGCCGAGTTGGGCGGAATGGATCAATTTCGCGCGCAGAAACTTGGATTCGTCTTCCAATCGTTCTACTTGCTGCCGATCCTGACGGCGCGCGAAAATGTGCAGATTCCGATGTTCGAGGGGACGCTGTCAGCCGCCGCGCGTGCCAAACGCGCCGCCGAATTGCTGGAACTGGTGGGTATGTCTCATCGGGCCGGGCACCTGCCCAAGCAGCTTTCCGTCGGCGAACGGCAACGCGTAGCCATCGCCCGCGCGCTGGCGAACAATCCCGAGCTTTTGCTGGCCGACGAGCCGACAGGCAACCTGGATTCGAAGACGGCGCAAGAAATCTGCGGATTGTTCGATCAATTGCATCGAGAGCAAGGCATGACCATTGTCCTGGTCACCCACGACCAAAACGTGGCCAATCGTGCCGAGCGCATCATTGCCATGCGTGACGGCCGCGTCGCTGATGATCGCTTAAACAAGGACGGTGCGAGGTAGCTTCATGACTCGGTATCTTTCTGGCAGGATGCGCAGCAAAGGGTACGCGCTGCTTCTTTGCGGCGCGACGTTGTGCACAGTGGCGAATTTTCCAGTCGTCTTCTCCGCCGCCGCCGAGCAAGCGGCCTATGACTTGCGACAGATCCCCATGCCCGCGATACCCCCGGGCACGGTCATCGGCAATTCTGCTCCGCAAAATTGGACTCATCTGATTCTCAAGAGTCAGCCGCGAGTGACGGTCGGCGACGTTGATCGCGCCCCGCAGATGACTGTCTCCATGGCCAAACTGTTGTCAGTCACGACGCTGGCGAATGTGAAACAAGTCGGGCCGGCCAATCGTCCGCAGTATGTGCTGGAGCGCGTGGCTCTCGGGCTGGGAACGAAAATCAAGGGGCGGGACGTCATCATCACCAGCGATACGCAAAGCCGACTGGGCGCCAACCTGGGCCTGATCGCCAGCACGGTTCTTAGCGGCAGCGAAGCCGAGATGAAGGGCTTTCAGCAGATCGTGCGCAGCCCGACGTTTCTGGTGTTCGATGCACCGACAATGGCCCTCTACCAGCAGCAACACCGTCCCATGATCGTACGGCAGGCGGTGTTGATCGATTCCGCCACCGGCCGGCTGTCGGTCTTGATGTGGCTGATCGCCAAAAATGACGCGGGAGAGTATGCCGGCGCGGTGGGAACCATGAACTTGCTCAAGCCCAACACGCTCGAAGATCGCTGGCTGAGCATCGACGCCAACGAATTCACGCTGGGTATCCCTTCGAGCAAGGCGATCGCGCTGGTCCGGCTTCCTCCGGGACAGTCGATCGACATTCCCGCACAGCTTCTGCCCATAGCTTCGCAGGCGCGCTTTACGAACGATACAGCGGCGCAACTCGAAGCAGGTTTGCGCGATTTGCTGCCGCCGGCGACTCAATCGCCAACGGCGACGCGCCAACTGCCCACCCAGCGCCAGGCACAATCAGTACCAAGGCCTGGCAAGTAAACGGCGTTTGCACGTTTGCGAACGCAACAATCGGCGGCAGGCGCTGTACAACTGCAAGTGAACCAATCACTCGTCAAAACCCGGAAATACACCGATGTTGCTTTCCTCCTGCTGCCTGATCCTGTCGTTGTGCTCCGCGGGCGCCACGCATGACGATAATCAAATCCTGCAGCAACTGCTCGACCCCGGCGTGCCGGTCGGTTCGGGCGCACCTCTGCGATTGCCGGCGCCGACCATGGCTGACGGGCTCGATGCGGCCGCTCAAAAAATGGCGATCAAGGGAATTGCGGACGCCAATCACCCGCTCGACGCTCTGCTGAGGAAATCGGTCGTCTCGCCATTTCAGTTGAGCATCCGCAGCGAGGGTAACGCGGCGAACGAAACAACCGGTAAGCGAGTCGATATCTTCTTCATCGTTTATGGCGACCTGCAGTTGATCACCAAGGAAGGTTGGCTGGAAGAACGCTTCTCTTTCGGCGCCAAGGAAGAGGCCGAAGGTAAACCGCCAGCGAAATCGATCGTGCTCGCAGAAAATGATCTGAAAAAGCGGGGTCTGGAAGTCGCCGCGTCGGAGCGGTTTAAAGAGGGCTATGACTTCGCCACGTTTTCAGTCTTCGATCGCGTGCAACTCAGCGGCACGGGACACGTTATGCAAACGCAAACCGCTGAATCGGTGGTCGTCGCTTCGCTCTTGTCGCCGAAGTTCGCCGACGATGCGGAATTCGCCAACCGCTGGGCGCCGATCGAGCGCAATGACTCGGGCGTGGAAACGGTGGGTAAGCCGCAGCCGTACGCCGGTTACGGTTCGTACGTCAAAGTGACGAAATTGCATGAACCTGCGGGAGCCTTGTTCATTGAATACCATCTGGTCTTCGACGAACCGAAGGCCTGGTTCGGCGGCGCAAACCTGCTCCGCTCGAAACTTCCGCTTCTGGTGCAGGACAACATCCGCAAATTCCGTCGCGAGTTGACCAAGGGGCCGTGAGACTGCTGCCGCTAGTTCGCCGTGGCGATCAATCATGTCGCAGCGCTGCCGTCGGCAGCAGCCGCGCACTACGTAGCGCCGGATAAAGCGCCCCGACCACGGCAACCAAGACGGCCAGCAGCCATCCTTCGGCGATTACATGCCAGGGAATTGTGCCGTCGATGACACCGCTGGCTGCGGGCAAACTGCTGAGATATTTCGTCAACGCGACGGCAGCCAGGGTTCCCAGCGCCGCGCCGATCAGGCTGACCAACAGAGACTCGGAAAGAATCATGCGTAAGATTCGTCCTTGTCGCCAGCCGATCGCTCGCAGAATGCCGATCTCGCGCGTTCGTTCGAGCACCGACATGAACATCGTGTTCAACACGCCGATCGCTCCCACGATCAGGCCGATTAGTGCCGTGAGCCAGGCCATGCCCTGAACGGCGCGAATCTGCGAAATGCTGGACACGTGGTCCTTGATCGACATGGCCGTCAGCCCGGGGCTGAGTGCTTCGATATCCTTTCCTACGCGTTCGATCAATTGCACATTGTTTGGCTCGGCGACGCTGACTGCGAAACCGGTAACCTGGTCGGGGCGGTCCATTAGTCGCTGCAGATCCGAGAGCAAAATGACGATCGCACCGTTATCGAAAACGTTGTGGCTTTCGAAGATGCCGATGATGGTGTATTCCTCTTGCTCGTATAGCTCGATCTTGTCACCCAACTTTTTGCCGAGGTTATTCGCCAGGCCCTGGCCAATCATCGTCGCCTGGCGATCATCGGGCCGCAGGAAGCGTCCTTGCGTTACATGCAGTTCGGTCACCAGCCGGGAATCGGCCGCGAGCCCGCGCAAGGGGACGCCGTAGAGGTCTTTCTTTTCAAAAGAGATGACGTCGAGCAGCGACGGCACGACATCCGTCACCCCGGGCACTTGGCGAATCTTGGCGCCCATGGATTCGTCCAACCCGCTATTGATGCGTTCTTGGACCCCGGTGCGAACGACGATCATGTCGATGCCCACCCCCAGGTAGACGTCCATGAAGGACGCGACAAAGCTGTCGGCAATGCCGACGAGCGCCACCATGGCCCCGATGGCCAACGCCACGGCCACGATCGTCAGCGCGGATCTCAGCCAGCGCCGCGTCATGTTACGCCAGACAAGAGTCAGAAAATGCATCGGTCGGCCAGTCTCCGTATTGCGATTGCTGTGACTATCGTCCTCGGGTTGTCACAGGTCAAGGGCAAGGGGCATTCCCTGCGGAGGGCGGCGACTTCAGGAAAGCATCGTCAGATCGGGATCAATGTCCCGATTCTCCTCGGCCTGCAAAGGGTTCATGCCGCTGGCAGCCGCGGTCATCGTGGACTGGCGCTGGGTACGTGCGAGATGTCGCGCCAGTTGGCGGGCCAATTGCCGGACGTGCGGCTCGCGCATCATGGTCAGGTGGTCTCCCGCCACGGTGCGAACACGTAATTCCCCGCCGACGCGATTTTGCCAAGCCGTGATGATTTCCTGCTGTTGGTCACGCGGCCGCTCCTGGGCCAGAAACAAAGAGACATTTCCCTGGTACGTCAGTGGGCGAAAACCGAGCCAGGCCTGACACGTCGATTCGAACACCTCATATTGACGCTCAATCTCCCAGCGGTCGGCGCCGCGTGGAACCAAGCCGGCCCCCTCAACTTGTTGGGCGAAAATGGCGATCCTGTCCTGGCGGCTCAGCCTTCTGATTTCCGCCGGCGGCATTTGTTCGACGGTGGCAAACATGGCCAACAGTGCGGCAAAGGCGTCGTCCCCCGTGTCCGTTGAATCGTCGTGCGCAATCTGAGTGTCCAACAGTGCCGTCAGGGCCACTTGTTGGCTGGCATGGTTCAGCTGCCGCGACATCTCGTACGCCACAAGTCCGCCAAACGACCAGCCTGCCAAGTGATAAGGGCCCTCGGCCTGCACTTCACGCACAGAGTGCAGGTAGTCACGCGCCATCGCTTCTACCGTTTCGTGGCAGGACTCGTAACCGGCGAGGCCGCGGGCTTCGAGGGCGTAAACCGGTTGATCCTCGCCGAGATGGTGCGCCAGGGCGTAATACGGGAAAACACTCCCGCCGGCCGGGTGCACACAGAACAGTGGGGGACGCGTCCCGCGCCCGCGAATGGTCGTGAGCGGTGAGCGACGCGTGCGATTGGCGCTCCGCCGCACGATCGCAGCCATGTCGGCAACCGAGGTAGGCGCGGGCGTAGCGTCGGACGTTACATCCAGCACGCGATGCTGTGCGAACGCCGCCAGGCAGTCCTCGGTCGCGCGAGGGTCACGGCTCAACACGCCCAAATCGTCCTCGACTCCGATCGGCGCGAGCCCAAGCTTCCTCTCGCACCAGTCTGTCAGTTCAGCTTCCAAGGCATGCCGCGGCGCGACGTAATTCGACAAGTGGATATGCTCTTCGCCTGGCTTGTTATGACAGCCGGCGATCATTTCCCGCAACGCGTCGATGAAGTTGCGGGCAACTGTTTCGATAGTCTGGCGGTCATGCCACTGGCGGCTGAACGTCCAATCAACGCGTAACTGACCGTCCACAACCAGCGCATTGATTTCCAACAAATGCAGGCGGCGCTGCCGGGCGTCGCGCAGAAGCCCGCTATTTTCTTGCGCCATCCGCAAGCGTCCCCCGGCCGCGAGTAACTGGTCGACTTGTCCCAGATAATTGAAACTGACTTCGGGGCGAGGCAAGCCAGCCAACACAGCAGATATTGCGGAGTCAGTTGCCAGATACTTCAAGATGCCGAAGCCCACCCCGCGCTGCGGAACGCTTCGTAAAGTCGCATCGATCGCCGGGACCGTGCGATGAAGATCCGCCGACGGTTCCCACTGCAGGTGCACGGGAAACACACTGGTGAACCAACCGACGGTGCGCGAAACATCAACGTCGGCAAAGAGT
>CAMFLN010000091.1 GCA_945957305.1 uncultured Planctomycetaceae bacterium
CAATACGTCAGTTTGCCGATTCATCCCCGCCTCACGGACGAGGCGATTCAATACTTGATTGACGCCGTGCGCTCCTTGGTATGAAAGATTTTCTCGACAATGTGCGCGCCCTGCAGCGCGACGAGCAGCTCTTCTCGCTCGCATCCTCGGTCTTCGTCGCCCGCTCGCCCGGCCGGCTCGACCTGATGGGCGGAAATGACGATTACACCGGAGGCATGGTCTTCGAGGCGACGATCCGCGAGGCGACCTGGGCCGCCGTGCAGGTTCGCCACGACGACCGCATCGTGCTCGTCAATCCGCAAATGGCAGCACAAGGCTGGCAAGAGCGGGTTGAGTATTCACTGGCCACGCTGACCGACGAGCAACGCGTTCGCGAACTGGTGAATCGCGATCCGCGCGTCCGCTGGACCGCTTATGTAGCGGGGCTCTTTTATTGGCTGCGCATCAACCGGCCTGAAGCCACGCGCCACGGGGCGACCGTCTATATCGAGTCGGACGTGCCGCTGAACAAAGGGGTTAGTTCGTCGGCCGCAATCGAGGTGGCCGTCATGAAAGCCGCCACGAGCGCGTATGGCGTGCCGCTGGCCGGAGTGGAACTGGCCGAAGCCTGTCAGTGGGCCGAGAACGTGATTGCCGAAAGTGCCTGCGGCATCATGGACCAGATTGCCGTGGTGCTGGGGGACGAAGGTTGTGTTCTGCCGCTGGTCTGCCAGCCGTGCTTGCCACAGCCGCTGGTCAAGTTGCCCAGCGAGCTTACCTGTTGGGCCATCGACTCGGGCGTGTCGCACGCCGTGACCGGCCACGAGTACGAAGCCGCGCGGGCCGCGGCCTATATGGGCTACAAGTTGATCTGCGACGCCGAAAGGATTGCCATTCGCCCTGACGACTTTTCCCGCATCCCGCGTTTCACGGATGACCGCTGGGCTGGGTATCTCGCCAACCTGGCGCCGTCATTATTCCGCGAGCGATACGAAGAGCGCTTGCCAGAAGCCATCACCGGCGCCGAATATCTGCGCAAGGCCCAAACGCACGTCGATCCCTTCACCAAGGTGCGGCCCGAGGTCAACTACGCGGTGCGCGCCTGTACGCGTTATGCCGTGGAAGAGAACGAGCGCGTGCGGCTATTCGCCGAGCTCGCCCGCGGCGCCGATCCCGACGATGTTCGCCCGGCCGCAACATTGATGGGCGAACTGATGTATCAATCGCATTACGGATACACCGAAACGGGGCTTGGCAATGAGGCCACGGACCTATTGGTGCAACTGGCACGCGAGCAAGGAACTCAGCGTGGCATTTTTGGTGCGAAAGTAACGGGGGGCGGAGCGGGGGGAACCGTCGCGGTGCTGGGCCTGGCCGAGAGTGAGGACGCCTTTGACAAGATCATCGACCGCTACGCCGCGGCGCGCGGCGCCCGACCGTACGTTTTTCGCGGCAGTTCGCCCGGCGCTGATCGGTTCGGAGTGATCGAAATCACGGCCGGCTCGACCTGACGAGCGGCATGCATGGCGATGCCGGGGTCAACGTTGGTGACATGCCAACGCATGCAAAAATCTTGATGTTACGGCCCGCGTTGATATGCTGAGAGCGTGGCTGATGACGACACGATGACCCGCCCGCTATGCGTCCCCTGATCGACGGTCGCCGACCGTCGAATGCGCACGAGTCCAGGGAGCCGCCCCACCGATGCCGCTTTGTCCGTCGCGAAAAATCCTGCCGGCTGCGCTGTGCGCGATTCTGTTGTGGTGCGCGCACGTTGGCGCCGATGAACCGTATGGTCGGTATCAATTCGACGAGGCAGACCGCGAACATTGGTCGTTTGTTTCTCCGCGGCGTCCAGAACTGCCAGCAGTAAAAAATGCTGCCTGGATCAAAAGTCCGATCGATGCCTTTGTTCTGGCTCGGTTGGAAGAAGAAGGAATTCCGCCGAATCCACCGGCTGATCGCCGCACGTTGCTGCGGCGCGTCTATTTGGACCTGATCGGCCTGCTGCCGACGCCCGCTGAGCAAGCGGCGTTTCTCGATGATGAATCTCCCGGCGCCCTGGCCAAGGTGGTGGATCAGCTGCTCGCCCGGCCCGAATACGGGGAACGCTGGGGACGACACTGGCTCGATGTGGTGCGCTATGCCGAGTCGAACGGCTATGAACGTGACGGCGCCAAGCCGAGTGCCTGGCGCTATCGCGACTATGTCATTGAGTCCTTCAACGCCGACAAGCCGTACGATCGGTTCTTGATCGAACAATTGGCCGGTGACGAACTTCCCGATGCCAATACTGAAACGTGCATCGCGACGACTTTTTTGCGCCTGGGACCGTGGGATGACGAACCGGCCGATCCCTTGGTTGATCGCTATGATCAATTGGACGACGTGTTAGGGACGACGACGGCGGCGTTCATGGCGTTGACGCTGCGCTGCGCCCGTTGCCATGACCACAAGTTCGAATCGTTCACGCAGCGCGATTACACACGCATGCTGGCCGTGTTCGAACCGCTCAAGCGTCCGCAAGAGGGACGCACTGACCTGGATCGCATGGTGGGCACCGCGGCTGAGCTGGCAGCCTATCAAGCCGCGAGCAAGGCCATTGACGACCAGATGCTCGCACTGCGCAGCGAGCGCGATCGCGCCGAGTGGGAATTCTGCAAGCGGCTCTCAACGGCGGGCATGTTGCGCCCTGCCGACTCCGCAACAACCAGCGGCACTGCGAATGCCGATCCACAAGCCTTACCGCCTGACGCGCTGGAGGCTCTTCTCACCGAGCCGACCACGCGGAATCCTCAGCAACTTGCCGCGATTAAAAAAGCTCGGCCGCGACTGAAGGAATTGCTGGACAAAAACGGCGCCGACAACGAAAAACAGACGTTTGCCGCGCTCGATCAGCGGCTCGAGGAAGCCGACAAATCGCGCCCGCCTCCGCTCACCAGTGCGTACGTTTGGTTCGAGGAAGGGCCGCAGGGCGGCGCTTCGCACGTGTGGAAACGAGGTAATCCACGCGAATCGTTGGGAGAGGTTGACGCCGGTTTTCCCGCCATTCTGGTCGACGCGGCCCCGGGCCCGGCAACTGCCACGCCCCACAGTACAGGACGGCGCACCCAACTGGCGAAATGGCTGGCGCGCTCCGATCATCCGCTCACTGCGCGGGTCATGGTCAATCGCGTGTGGCAACATCATTTCGCCGATGGGCTGGTCGGTTCGGAAAACGATTTCGGCGTGATGGGCGAAACGCCCACGCACCCCGAATTGCTCGATTGGCTGGCGAGTGAATTCGTGGCGCACGGTTGGCGTTTGAAACCGCTGCATCGTTTGATCGTGATCTCGAATACCTACCAGATGTCGTCCACTCCACGTGCCGACCTGGTCGCCCGGGATCCGGCTGACGATTTGCTGTGGCGTTACCCGCCGCGGCGTTTGGAGGCCGAGGCGATACGTGATTGTGTGCTGCAGACAGCGGGCAGCATGAATTCAGAGCGGGCGGGGCCAAGCGTTTATCCGACGATCTCGCCCGACGTGCTCGCCGGCCAATCGAAACCTGGCAACGGCTGGGGCAAGTCCGACACTGTGCAAGCAGCGCGACGTAGCGTCTATGTTTTCGTCAAGCGCACGCTGCTGGTGCCGGAACTCGAGGTGCTCGATTTCCCCGACACGAATGGCGCTTGCGAGCAACGGGTCGTGTCGACCGTCGCTCCGCAGGCACTCACCTGGTTCAACGGCGCGTTTATTCGCGAACAAGCGGGCAAATTCGCCGAACGACTGGTGCGCGAAGCAGGAGAAGACGACCAGGCCCGGATCGACTTGGCCTATCGCCTGGCTTTTGCCCGGCCGGTGACCGAGGCGGAGGGCGCGACGGTGAAAGCGTTCCTCGTGCGACAAGCCGAGCAAATCAAAAGTGATGCGGCAGGTCAGCCTATCGACGCGCGGCGCCAGGCGCTTGCCGATTTTTGCCTGGTCCTGCTGAATTCGAATGAGTTTGTGTATATGCGGTAAAACACGATGAATCTGGATGAGTCCGGCAACTTGTTGTGTGGGCCGGAGGCGCTTTGCAGAGTCATTCCCTTAGGCGCCTGCGGCGAACGGACGACGAGTTATCCGTGCCACCCTGAGAGCGCGAACAGGTGTAGAGACGGATGACAGCGCGAAAATCCAACCGGGAAAGTAATGGTCCGATAACAGCGCCACGGCTGACTCCGTGTGGTCGCACGCGGCGCGAATTCATCTGGCAGGCGGGGGGCGGCTTTGTCGGCACGGCGCTCGCGTGGATGCTCGCGCGCGAGGGATTTGTCCCTACGCGTGCCAGGGCCGCCACGCGCTCGCCGCTCGCCGTGCGCCCGCCCCATTTCGCACCGCGGGCGAAGAGCTGCATCTTCCTATTCAACTACGGCGGTCCGAGCCAAGTCGACCTGTTCGACCCCAAGCCCGAGTTGACCCGTCGGCATGGCCAGCCGATCCCGAACCTCGACAACGATCCACTGTTCAAGAGCCGCAATCCGGGCATGCTGCTCGGCAGCCCGCGCAAGTTTTCTCGGCATGGACAAGCGGGAATCGAGATCTCGGACCTGTTTCCGCACCTGGCCGAATGCGCCGATGACCTGGCGATCATTCGCTCGTGTCATGCCGATAGCTTCGCACATGGTTCCGGCCTGCTGCAAATGAATACCGGCTTTATCCGCCAGGGTTTTCCCAGCCTTGGTTCCTGGGTGACGTACGGACTGGGGACGGTCAACGAAGATCTGCCGGCCTACGTCGTCTTCCTTGATCATCGCGGCGGTCCCATTGGCGGGGCGCCGAATTGGAGCTCGGGCTTCATGCCGGCCGCGTATCAAGGGACGCAGTTCCGCGCCACGGGCGATCCACTGATCGATCTCAAGCCCGCTGGTAATATCAGCGTTCATCAGCAGCGGGCGCAGCTGGACTTGATGCACGAGTTGGAGCGGCAAGCGCCCTCAGCCGGCGCCGAGGACCATCAGCTCACGGCGCGCCTGGCGACGTACGAGCTAGCGTTTCGCATGCAGGCGAGCGCACCGGAAGCCGTCGATCTCGCCCAGGAAACGGCCGAGACACACTCGCTTTATGGGCTGAACGAGGCGCAGACCGAAAAATTTGGTCGCCGCTGCTTGATGGCCCGCCGCCTTGTCGAACGCGGCGTCCGCTTCGTGCAGGTCTACTCCGGGGGTGGCCACCTGGACGAAAACTGGGATGCCCACAGCGACGTGCAAGCGAATCACACGTTGCACTGCGGAGAGACCGATCAGCCGATTGCCGCACTGCTCAAGGATTTGAAGCGGCGCGGATTGCTCGACGAAACGCTGGTCGTGTGGGGAGGTGAGTTTGGCCGCACGCCAACCTCGCAGGGAGATCGTGGCGGGCGCGATCACAGCCCGCGCGGGTTCTCGATGTGGATGGCCGGGGGCGGAATCAAAGGGGGCGTGACTTATGGCGCGACCGACGACTTCGGTTATGCCGCCGTCGAAAACAGGGCGCACGTGCATGACATTCATGCCACGATCCTGCACCTGATGGGACTCGACCACGAGCAATTGACCTACTTCCACAGCGGCCGCGAAATGCGCGTTACCGACGTCGAGGGGCAGGTGATCCGCGGCCTTCTGGCCTGACAACTGTTCGCCGCCTCAGCGACTCGAAATTTTGCGGTGCCAGACTCTTGCCGCGTGGCAGCCGCCGGCGAAGAATCGAGCGGTGACATCCCGCCCCCGCTGGATCCCGCCGGCATTCAAGGAGTCGATCATGAGTACCATGCGCGCCGCACGGATTTCGCGCCCCGGAGCCGATTTCGAAGTCGTCGAGGTGCCGATCCCCGATCCTGCGCCGGGCACGGTCCGCATCAAGGTCGACGCCTGCGGAGTCTGCCATAGCGATGCCATGGTGAAAGACGGTTTAATGCAGGGCATTCAATACCCACGCATTCCAGGGCATGAAGTGGCCGGCGTCATTGACAAGGTGGGGGCCGGTGTACATGCCTGGTCCGCCGGCCAACATGTCGGCGTCGGCTGGAATGGTGGCTATTGCGGTGAATGCGAGCCTTGTCGCCGTGGCGATTTTTTTGCCTGTGTGAAGTCAGTGGTCACCGGGCTGCATTTCGATGGTGGATATGCGCAGTACATGATCGCTCCGGCCAGTTCCTTGGCGTTATTTCCCGATGGATTGGCCAGTGCTGAAGCGGCACCGCTGATGTGCGCCGGCATAACCACTTTCAATGCGTTGCGCAATAGCAGCGCCCGCCCCGGCGACCTGGTCGTGGTACACGGTCTTGGCGGGCTGGGGCATTTGGGCGTGCAGTACGCCGCGCGGATGGGCTTTTACACGGTCGCCGTGGCACGCGGCAAGGACAAGGAGCCGTTGGCGAAAAAACTGGGGGCAAAACTGTACATCGATAGCCAGGCCGTGGATGCACCGGCCGAATTGAAGAAACTCGGCGGCGCCAAGGTCATTCTCGCGACGGTAACGAACGGTCCGGCCATGACCGAAATCGCAGGCGGTTTGGGAATCAATGGCACGATGTTGATCATTGGCGCTGTCGGTCCGATCGAGATTCCCGCGATGCAACTACTAATGGCTCGCCAAGCGATCAAAGGTTGGAACTCGGGCACCGCGATCGACACCCAGGACACCTTGGCCTTCAGCGCTCGCAATGGCGTGGCGTCGATGAACGAGTTCTTCCCCTTGGAGAAGGCGGGCGAAGCCTACGAGCGAATGGCCAGCGGGAAGGCGCGTTTTCGAGCAGTGCTGGTCATGGAGTGACGTTCGAACACCGGCCAAGCCCGCCCCCAGGCGGCGTAATCGGCCGCGGGCAAGCCCTGCGGCTAACGGGAATCCCGAGCGTTCACTGTCAGTAAGACGTCATTTCGCCGGGGGATGCGCTTGGAATTCGTAAAAATCTTGTTGACAGGGGGCGGATGCCCCGATAATTATAAGAATAAGAATTCTGATTCCGGTTTCGCGTTCTGCGAACCGGTTTATTTGTGGGCAGAAATTAGAACGAGAATTCCGGTTCCCTTTCGTCACGCGCCGGGTTGATCTCGCATGAATCGGCTCTTATCCAAGGTCGAATGGGTACGCCCACCGCGGCAAACCCGCAGCCAAGAAACGCTCGAGCGTTTGCTCGACGCCGCCGAAGAGGTTTTCGGCGAGCGCGGTTTCGAGGCGGCGACGGTGGCCGAAGTGGTTCGCCGCGCTCGTTCCAGCGTCGGGGCGATGTACGCCCGATTCACGGATAAAGAAGCCCTGCTCAGTTGCCTGCACGATCGCTTCTGTGAGGAAGCTATCGCCACGGCCGACGTGGCTCTCGAGAAAGAGCGTTGGGAAGGAGCTTCGATCGCCGAAATTTTCGCCGAAGTCATTCCCTTCCTGGTCGAGGTCTACGGACAAAAACGTGGGCTGGTCCGCGCCTTCATCGTGCGGGGCAGCAAGGACCCTGAATTTGCTGATAGTGCCAGCCGGCTGGGTAAATACATATCGCAACGGCTGACCGAATTACTGCTGGCCCGCCGTGACCAGATTTCGCATCCGAATCCGGTGGTAGCCGTCGATTTCGGCCTGCGCACGGTGTTCGACACGCTCGATCAGTCGACGCTATTTGCCGACGTCGAGCGGATGGCCCACCCGTTGTCCTCGGCCGAGGTGTCGCGCGAATTAATTCGCATGTACACAAGCTATTTGGGTTGCGAGCGAACAATTCCTGAGTCGTTAGTGTCGGAGGATGACGCTGCCTGACGGGCCGCGGCATGCTGCGAGAACCATATTTCGAGAACCGTAGAAATCGACGTGCGATAGGAGATTCCAGGATGAAGGCCAGGATCCTTTCATGGTGCTTGCTGCTGGGGTTGATGCCAGCGCTCGCGCAGGGCGGGGACGATGTATTGGTCGGCAAGAAGATCGCCGATTTCACTGGGCGTGACTACCGCGGCAAGGAAGTCTCCCTGGCAGACACCGCCGGCGCGAAGGCGATTGTCGTCGTCTTCTTGGGGACTGAATGCCCGCTGGCCAAGCTCTATGCTCCGCGTTTGGTCGAACTGGAAAAGCAGTTCGCCGCTCAAGGGGTGAAGTTCATCGGTGTCGATTCGAACCGGCAGGACTTGGGGACCGAAGTCGCCCACTACGCGCGTGAAGCACAGATCGAGTTCCCGCTGTTGAAAGACGCAGGCAATACGATCGCCGACCTTTTCGGGGCCCAGCGGACCCCGGAAGCCTTCGTGCTCGATAAAGATCACGTGGTGCGCTACCACGGTCGCATCGACGACCAGTACGGCTTTATGAAGCAGGGTATTGCGTACCAGCGCACCGAGCCGAACCGCCGCGACCTGGCCGAGGCGATTGGCGAAGTGGCCGCCGGTAAAGCGGTCTCTGAACCGTCAACCGCCGTGCAAGGCTGCTTGATCGGCCGCGTCAAGGAACCGGTCGCCAACAGCGAAGTCACGTATTCGAATCAGATCGCGCGCATCTTCAACGCCAACTGCGTCGAATGCCACCGTGCCGGTCAGATCGCGCCGTTCCCGCTGACT
>CAMFLN010000092.1 GCA_945957305.1 uncultured Planctomycetaceae bacterium
TTCCCCCCCTTTCGTCAAGGTGCCCAACACCGAGCAGCAACAGAAACTGCAAGAGTTGACGCAGTCGATCGCGCGGGGCGAGCAGCAGCTGGCCGGCGCGATCGCCGACGTTGACGCCGCGCAAGGAGCCTGGGAGGCGGAGACCGGCGCACGACCGCCGGTAGAATGGCGTGTCGCCGCACCCGCATCCATCACGGCCGAAGGGGGCGCGACACTCGCGCGTCAGGAAGACGGTTCCTACCTGGCAACGGGACCCAACCCCGCGACTGACGTCTACACGATGACGCTCGACGGCGCGAGCCTCGGCGCGAGTGGCACGATGACCGCCCTGCGCCTCGAAGCCCTCCCGGATGACAGTCTCCCCGCCAAGGGGCCTGGCCGCTCGCACAACGGCAATATTGTGCTGACCCGCGTCACGGCCACGGTGGCTCCGGTGAACAAACCCGACGCCGCCTCGCCCAAGAAATTCAAAGCGGCCTGGGCCGATCACAGTCAGAAAGACTACGAGATCGCCGGAGCCATCGACGAAGAGCCTCGTTCAGGCTGGGCCATTCTGCCAGAATCGGGCAAGCCGCATTTCGCCGTGTTCCAGTTTGCCGAGCCAGTGTCGCTGGCGGCGGATCAGCAACTTACGGTGTCGTTCGAATTCCGTTCGCAGTTTGCAGAACACCAACTCGGTCGCTTCCGTGTCACGTGGACCGACGCGCCCGATCCGCGCGAGGCCGTGACGCTGCCCGAGAACGTGCGCCAGGCGTTGGCCGTCGCCCCGGCAGCGCGCAATGACGCGCAGCAGGCCGAGATTCGCAAGTTCTATCGCGAGAACGTGTCGCCGCGCTACAAGGAGTTGCAGGACCACCTAGCCGCGCAGAAGAAGCAACATGACGAGATGGAGAAAGCGATTCCCACCTCGATGGTCATGCAAGAGATGGAGAAGCCGCGCGAAACCTTCATGCTCTTGCGCGGCCAATACGACAAACGGGGCGAGCCGGTGACACCCGGCGTACCCGCCGCCTTACCGCCGTTACCAGCCGGGGCGCCGGCCAATCGGCTGGGCCTGGCAAAGTGGCTGGTCGATCCTGAGCAACCGCTGATGTCGCGCGTCATGGTGAACCGCTATTGGCAGATGTTCTTCGGCGTGGGGTTAGTGAAGACTGCCGAGGACTTTGGTTCGCAAGGAGAGTTGCCGAGCCATCCCGATCTGCTCGACTGGCTGGCCGTCGAATTCCGCGATCCCGCGGTGAGCTCAGCCGGCGAAACGGCCCGCGCGTGGGACGTGAAGCGGCTGGTGCGATTGATCGTCACCTCGGCCACGTATCGTCAATCTTCGGTGGTGCATCCCGAGTTGCTGGCCCGCGATCCTGAGAATCGCTTGTTGGCACGTGCTCCCCGCGGACGGTTGATTGCGGAATTCATTCGCGATCAGGCCTTGGCCGTGAGCGGCTTGCTCGATGGCCGAATTGGCGGGGCGAGTGTTTCTCCTTATCAACCGGCCGGACTGTGGGAGGAATTGGCCTACCGCGCCGACGGATCGAATTGGACGGCGCAAAGCTATACGCAGAGTCACGGCGCCGATCTGTATCGGCGGACCATGTACACATTCTGGAAGCGGACCTCCCCGCCGCCGACCCTGGTGACATTCGATGCGCCTGACCGCGAGACATGTACTGTACGGCGGGCGACCACCAATACGCCGCTCCAGGCGCTCGTGCTGCTCAATGATCCGACGTATGTCGAATCAGCCCGTAAGCTGGCCGAACGCATGCTGACCGAAGCACCGGCGACGCCCAGCGGGCGGATTGAATTCGCCTTCCGCCTGGCGACAGCTCGGCGGCCCAGCGAGTTCGAACAAAGCGTGCTGCAGCGGGTGTACTCCGAGCAATTGGCTCACTACCGGGCGAACCCCGACGCCGCGCAAAAGCTGCTTTCTGTCGGAGAAAGCCCACGAAATGACAAGCTCGACACCGCGGAACTGGCGGCCTGGACGATGGTCGCCAGCATGATTTTGAATCTCGACGAGACACTGACCAAGGGCTGAGTTAGGCGTTGGTAACGGGACAATACTGGGTGGCGCCTTCACCCCCGACCGTTTGCCGACAACTGACGACGAGTTACTGCCTACTGTTCTGAGAGCGAATATGAAATCACTAGATCAACACGACCAGCAGCAGCGTCAACTCGAAGAGCAGCAATTGCTCCTCACGCGGCGGCACTTTTTTGGCCGCACGGCGACCGGCATCGGCACCGTCGCGTTGGCGTCGCTGTTGAATCCAGAGTTGTTCGCGGCGACACCCAGCGGCGATGGCGCAGCGGCGCTAGCGACCCATGGCGCCTTGCCGCTGCTGCATTTTGCCCCGCGGGCGAAGCGAGTGATCTTTTTGTTCATGTCGGGCGGACCCTCCGCCATCGACTTGTTCAACTATCAGCCCAAGCTGCGCGACCATCACGGCCAGGAGTTGCCTGACAGCGTGCGGCAGGGGCAACGCATCACGGGTATGACCTCGGGGCAAAAGTCGTTTCCGTGCGTGGCGCCGATGTTCGAGTTTGCACAGCACGGGCAGGCGGGGACCTGGGTCAGCGAACTGCTGCCGCATACCGCGACGATCGTGGATCGCATCGCGGTGATCAATTCGCTCAATACCGAAGCGATCAATCACGATCCGGCGACGACGTACATCCAGACCGGCGCGCAGCAGCCGGGCCGACCCAGCCTCGGCTCGTGGCTCAGCTATGGACTGGGGAGCGAGAACCAGAACTTGCCGGGCTTCGTGGTGATGATCTCGCAAGGAAGCGGCAACAAGACGGACCAACCCCTGTTCTCCCGGCTGTGGGGCAGCGGGTTTATTCCCAGTCAGCATCAAGGGGTCCGCTTCCGTTCAGGCGACGACCCGGTGCTGTACCTCTCGAATCCGCCAGGCGTGGATGCTGCTTCGCGCCGACGGATGCTCGACGGCGTGGGGGAGTTGAATCGCGTGGCGGCGCAGTCGTTTGGCGATCCCGAGATTAACACTCGCATCGCGCAGTACGAGATGGCTTTCCGCATGCAGTCGAGCGTGCCGGAATTGACCGATTTTTCGGACGAGTCGCGGCACACGGTCGAGATGTACGGCATCGACGACAGCGGTGTCGACGGCGGCTTCGCGCGGAACTGCCTGCTCGCGCGGCGCATGGTCGAACGTGGCGTGCGATTCGTGCAACTGATGCATCGCGGTTGGGATCAACACAGCAGCCTGCCGAAGCAAATCCGCGGCCAGTGCAAAGATGTCGATCAACCCAGCGCCGCCTTGGTCAAGGACCTGCACGCGCGCGGGTTGCTCGAAGAGACGCTGGTCGTCTGGGGGGGAGAGTTCGGACGCACCGTCTACAGCCAGGGAGCATTGACCAAGGACAATTACGGTCGCGACCATCACGGCCGCTGTTTCAGCTTGTGGATGGCTGGCGGTGGAATCAAGCCAGGCATGACGTACGGCGCCACGGACGAGTATTGCTACAACATCACGCAAGACCCGGTGCATATCCACGACTTCAACGCCACGCTCTTGCACTGCCTGGGGATCGATCACACGCGATTGACGTATCGCTTTCAGGGGCGCGACTTCCGCTTGACCGACGTGCACGGCAACGTTGTCAACGCATTATTGGCGTAGCGCTTACACTGCCATCGAGTCGCCGGCGCTCGTTCAGGCCAGCGAGGCATGCTGCGCTCGGCTGGCTAGTCAACAACTAGTGCCCCGGGCCGCGCCGACGGACGATTCGTCGGGCAACGTCGGCACCGGCGCGAGAAATGACGCCAGCGCCAGTCCCATGCTTATCAGAGCCAGGACGAAAAACATCGGCGCATAGCTACCGCTCAGCGCGTGACTCTCGGCCATCAACTCGGGGCCAAGCGCCGAGGCCAGCACCGTGCCGAATTGCGCAGCGGCTTGAATGCGGCCGAGATGTTGCCGGCCGAACAAATGGCCAAAGGCCGCAAAGAAGACGACGGTCACTATTCCGCCCGAGAGCCCGATCGCCAGGGCATACACCCGCGCCCCATGGATCGTTTCGATCGAGGGAAAAATGACCAGCGCCGTGGCCAAGAGCATGAGACCGCAACCAAGTAGTTTGACGACGCGCTCGCGCGAGGCGAGCGCGCCGGCGATTAAATTCGCTAGCAAGCCGACGCCGGTCAAAATGGCCATGATCTCGACGGCGTGCCTGGCGGCAATGCCGCGCTCGGCCAACATCGATTCATTGAACAGGGTTACGCCCGACCAGACGAGATTGAACGCACACGCGCCGAGCAGAACAGCCCAAAAGGCCGGTGCCGCTAGCGCCTGCGCGAAAGAGAAGGAGTCGCTCGCGCTTTCCGATCGAACGAGTGCCGGGTCCGGAGCATCCGGCGGAACACCGCACGACTCGGGCGTGCTGCGCGCCAGGAACCAAAAGATCGGCACCAAGGCGCCGAGCGCGAACCCTAAATTCTGCCAGGCGCCGCGCCAGCCCCAGGCTTCGATCGCCGCGCCCATGCCGATGACGCTGCCGATAAAGCCGAACGTGAGCAAGACGGCGAACAATCCCATGGCCAGCCCCAGGCGACGACTGAACCATTTGCCGATGATCGCCATACTGACGACGGACAGCGCGCTCTGCCCGAACCCGCGCACGAGAATCAAGGTGACCAAGAGTGAAATCGTGCCGCGCGCCGCGGCCATTCCCACGACCGAGAGTGCGAGCCCTGCGGTCACCATGACCAAGGCCGTGCGTACTCCCCGGCGATCAATCAAGCGACCGACCGGCCAGCAAAACACAGCCCCCAGGAGCGATGCGATCAGGTTGATGCGCGCGTACAGCACACGATCCATCTGCAAATCTTGCAGCAGGCGCTCCGTCACCAGACCCAGGCCGTGAGTGCGCCCGGGCAAAGTTGCCGTCATGGCCAATGAAGCGACGATCACATTGATCCAACCGTAGTAAAACGGTAGTCGGGCCGGCCAAGATCGACCGGGTCTGGCGACAAGGGTGCTGTTATTCATGTCGTGCGCAACCTCGGGAGTCCACGCGTCATCAGCCACGCGCAGGCGAGTCCAAAAAACAGGACCAGCCCCGCCCAACGGATCATGCCCGCTTCGTAGACCACCATGCCGTTGAACACAATGAACAGCATAAAGCTGTGCAAGGCGCGATCGATCCACACGGGACGCGCGGCGTAGCCGGCCGGCGACATCCACCACCACAGCATGTCCGCCGTCCACAGCCACGTGAAGAGATAAGAAATATAAATGCCCTCGCCGACACCGCTGACCTCGCGCGTGTGCTCAAACGCATGGGCGTGCGACCACTGATGATAAAAGTGGTATGCCATGCCGAGGTGCACCCAGAAGCAGATGATCGACCACGTCCAAGCCAGGCGGGCCAACTTTCCGCGCGGCGTCTCGGCGCGCCAGTCTTGCTGGTCCAAACGCATCATCAGGCACAGGGCCAGGGAGTACCACATGAGCGATAGTCGCACCGTGTTGCGGGTAAGCAACTCGCCCGGATCCGCCGCGAGCTTCAACGACAGGCCGATCGTCGCGGCCAAGAGCGCGATCCCTCCGCCAATGACCGACACGGCCATGGACGTACTGGTCTTCGCTGGCGAGAGATGGGGGCGGGACATATTTCGATGTATTGGCGGGTAAAGCAGGGTCTCTCGGCCGGCTCTTTCCGCGGCCGAAACAAAAACGTGCAAGGTGCTGCAAGTATACCCTGGCCCGAGCACCAATTCTGACAACGGCCGCCGTCCCTTCCGCGGCACCCGCCGGATGCAGCTTCCTTCGGAGCAGCGCTCCGTGTACTCTCAATTGCAATTCAGAGACAAGGATTCGCCCACCCTTGAGCATTGCTTAAACATCTCCCCGCCCCACGCACCGCAGCAGGAACCGACCATGCGCATAAATCGCCGCTCAAACGTCTCGCGTCGCCAGTTTCTCGCCACGACCGCGGCCGGCTCGGTGGCGCTGGCCGGAGTGCCCACGATCCTGACCGCGAAGAAAACCGATTCGCCCCTGGTCGTCGGCGAAGGGGAATATCGCTACGAAGTGCAGCACGATTGGCCGCAACTGCCCGAGCAATTCACCTGGCAGACCACGCACAACGTCGCCGTCGACAAGTCGGGCTGCCTCTACGTGATTCACGAGGGGAAGGCCGACCTGAAGGATCACCCGGCGATCTTTGTGTTCGATCCCGAGGGCAAATACATCCGCTCGTTCGGCAAGCAGTTCCAGGGGGGTGGGCACGGCATCGAGATCCGCGAGGACAACGGACAGGAGTACCTCTACGTCTGCGCTTACCAGCATCTCAAGACGTTTGCCAAGCTCGATCTGAAAGGGGAAACCGTGTGGCAAAAATACGCGCCGATGGAGTCGGGCGTATACGCCGCCGAGGAAGACACGAAGCCGACCGGCAAATGGGGGCGCGACCGGTTCCTGCCGACGAACTTCGCCTTCCTTGATGACGGTGGCTTTCTGCTGGCCGACGGCTACGGAGCGTTCTACATCCACCAATACGACAAGGACGCCCATTGGAAGTCGTGCTTCGGCGGACCCGGCGAAGGGCAAGGGAAATTCAACACGCCCCATGGGCTGTGGGTCGATCGCCGCGCGGGACGCGAACCCTCAATCGTCGTGTGCGATCGCGCTAATCACACACTGCAATATTTCACCATGGACGGCAAGTACAAGGAAACGCTGACCGGGTACGGCTTGCCGGCCAATGCCGAAACTTGGAAGAACCTGCTGGTCATTCCCGAGTTGCACGCGCGGATCACACTACTCAATGACAAGAACGAAGTCGTCGCGCGCCTGGGTGATGACGTCGCTCGGATCACCAGTGAAGGGGGCATGAAGATCCGCGGCGATCGCAATGCCTGGCAAGCCGGCAAATTCGTCCATCCGCACGATGCCTGCTTCGGCCAAGATGGCAGCATCTTCGTCGCCGAGTGGGTCGCCACCGGCCGTGTCTCGCGGTTGCGACGCGTATCGTAAGAAGCCCTGCCCGTAGCTAGTAGTTATTGGTGCCACTGCTGGCTGGTCCAGCAGTGGAAAGACATCGAGCACATCACTGCTGGACAAGCCAGCAGTGCCACACGAGGAGTTCTCAGAAGTTTCTCGCATGACGATCAAACCGTTGGATTTGAGCCGGTTGAAGGTATTTCCGCTGAGCGAACGGAAACACCTGACGCGAGCCGACGACATTCTCATCGATCCTGACAAGACGCCGAAGCCGGCGACCGCCGAAAACGCCGCGCACATCGAGCGCTGCGCGGCCGAGATTCGTAACGCGCAGCAACGTGGCGCCGCGATCATGTTGATCTACGGCGCCCACCTGCTGCGCAATGGTGCTGCTCAAATTCTCTCGCGGATGATGGAACGCGGCTGGCTGACGCACCTGGCCACCAACGGCGCCGGCACGATTCACGATTGGGAATATTCCTGGTTCGGCGCCTCGACTGAAAGCGTCGAGATGAACGTTGCCGCGGGCACGTTCGGCACGTGGAATGAAACGGCCACCAACATCCATCGCGCGATCATGGCCGGCGCGCTCGATGGCCTGGGCTACGGCCGCGCGCTCGGCCGGCTGATTCATGAAGATGGCGTGACACTTCCCACCGTGGAACAATTGACCGACTTGATTACGCGCGAGCCAGCGCATCCGTTGACCTCGGCACGCGCCGACTTGTTACGCGCGATGCGCGAACAGAACTGGCCTGCCGGCCGCACCAAGGTCGAACATCGCTGGAAGCACGCGTCGATCCTGGGCGAAGCCTATCGCCATGGCGTGCCGCTGACGGTTCACCCGGGCATCGGTTACGATATCATCTCGAACCATCCGGTCTTCAGCGGGTCGGCCATCGGCCGCGCCGCGGAGTGGGATTTCAAACTCTTCGGCGGTTCGGTTTCGCAACTCGAGGGGGGCGTGGTCCTCTCGGTCGGATCGGCCATCATGGGACCGCAGGTTTTCGAGAAGAGCGTCAGTTGCGTCAACAACCTACGTTTGCAAGCCGGCGGTAAAGTCCTTAAGGACTTCGGCATCTACGTCGTCGACCTGCAAGACGGCGGCGGCTGGGACTGGACCCAGGGAGAGCCCCCCAAGACCAACGCCGCGTACTACCTGCGCTTCTGCAAGAGCTATTCGCGGATGGGTGGGCAGATGCATTACCTGCAATGCGACAACGCCGCCTTCATCCACAACCTGTACGCGGCGCTGGCCGCCAGGCAGTGATGGCGGATCACCATGCGGCACTCAATGTTGTTTGCACGTTGACCGATTTCATGCTACCTGCTTGGGGGGAGTCGATTGGGATGCAACTTATTCCGAGGGTGGGGGCAAAACATGGCAGCTAGCAAGAGCGGGGCAATCGGACCACATGTCGGGGATGCCTGATTCTACCGCGAGGTATAAATCTGCTCGTCCGCCTACGTGCCGGCCAAGCTCCGTGCCGGTAGATTCAGGCGTGAGTCTGGGGTCTGCGTTGAAACGCAGGGAAATCGTT
>CAMFLN010000093.1 GCA_945957305.1 uncultured Planctomycetaceae bacterium
CCCTCACCAACCCATCGCGACCAGCCTACCGGGCCTGGAAATCAACGAACACCTGCCGCGATTGGCCAAGGTCATGGACCGCGTGACGCTTGTGCGTAGCGTGCATCATGGCATGAAAAATCACAACTCGGCGTCGTATTACGCCCTGACAGGGCATGCGCCGCCGCTGGATGACATTCGCCTGCGCGACACGCTGGAGCTTTATCCCGCCTACGGGTCGGTGGTCGACCACCTGTCGCCCGCCGGCGAGCGAATGCCGTCATTCGTGGCCTATCCCTATGTAATGCGCGACGGCGAGATCACGCCCGGCCAACACGCCAGCTTTCTGGGCAAGGGGCATGATCCGCTGCTGGTGACCGAGGATCCGAACCGCAACGATTTTCGCCTGCCCGAGTTGAGCTTGCCCGACAGTCTGTCGATCGACCGGCTGCACAGTCGGCGCGAAATTCAAAAGGTGATCGACCGCCAGTCACGGCTGCTGGAATATTCGGCCGAAGCGCGGGGGCTCGATTCGTATTACGATCGGGCGCTCGGCATGCTCGACTCGCCGCAAGTGCGACAGGCGTTCGACCTGTCGCAGGAGGCCCCTGAAGTGCGCGACGCCTACGGTCGCACCACGTACGGGCAAAGTTGCTTGCTGGCCCGGCGGCTCGTCGAGTCGGGCGTGAAGTTCGTGAACGTCTATTTTTCGAACACGATTGGCGGGCAAAGTACCAAGTCCGGCGGTTGGGACACGCATGGCAATAACAACACGCGGATGTACCCGATCATCGAGCAATTCCATTTGCCACTGACCGACCAGACGCTTCCCACCTTGTTGACCGATCTGGAAGAGCGTGGTCTGCTCGACACGACACTGGTCGTGTGGATGGGAGAATTTGGCCGGACGTACAAAATCAACAAGAATGCCAGCCGCGATCACTGGCCGGGCTGCTATACGGTGCTTCTGGCCGGTGGCGGTGTGCGGCGGGGTCACGTTCATGGCGCCAGTGATAAAAGTGGCGCCCGGCCGGATCGCGACCCTGTGCTGCCGGACGATCTGGCCGCGACCATGTTCCAACTCTTGGGAATTGCCCCGGAGACCGAGGTCCACGACGCCAACGGACGTCCGCTGGTGATTGCCGCCGGACGGCCGATCGCAGGCGTCTTGGCTTAAATCAATTTGTTGGATGATGGTTGCATCCATGAAGCGAACGTTGCTGTCGATTCTGGTGTGCGGCTCCTTCTGGTGCTCGTGTTCATTTCCCAGCTTTGGTGGCGACAATCTCGTCCCGCGAATTCGTCACCCCTCGGCGCTGGTGCTGACCAACAACGACACGCGTCTGCTGGTGGCCAACAGCGCCGGCGGCAGCATCTCGGTCGTCGATGTCGAGCAAGGCACGGTGGTCGCCGAGGTGGACGTCGGCCAGCGACTCGCGGACCTGGTCCTCTCGCCCGACGGGCAAATGCTGGTCTCAGTCGATGACGAGGCGCGCGAGTTGATCGTCATGCGCCACGCGGCGGAAATTCCCGAGGTCACGGCCCGACTTCGCCTTCCCGGCGCGCCGCACAGCGTCCGCTTCTCGGCCGACGGGCGTCTGTGCTTTGTCGCCATGAAGTGGGAGCGCGCGTTGGCCGTGGTGGATGTGACGGCGCCCGCGTCCCCGACGGTCATCAAAACGGTGCGGCTGTCGTTCTCGCCCCTGCTGCAATGCCTGGTGGCCGACGGTACGCGGCTGGTGGTTGCCGATGCGTTTGGCGGCGTGCTCGCCACGATTGACGTGAAGACTCTTGAGGTGATCGCGACTCGCGAAATCGTGGGGCACAACATGCGGGGCGTGGCCCTGTCGCACGATGGCCGCAACATTCTCGTCGCGCACCAGGTGCTCAACAGTCACACGGAGACCGTGCAGCGCAACGTCTTTTGGGGCGCGGTCATTACCAACGTGGTGCGCACCATTCCGGTTGAATTGTTCACTTCCCAAGTTGGCGAGCCCTTGCCCGTCACGGGGACACAGACGATTGGCGGGCTGGGGGCCGGCGCCGGCGATCCGGCCGCGCTCGTTGTCACGCCGTCCGGAGATACCGTCGTGGCGCTAGCGGGCGTGCAAGAAATCGCCGTGCGCCGCGCGGGGCAGTTTGGTTGGCTCCGAGAACGAGTCGGTCGACGCCCCACGGCGATTGCGATTTCCTCTGACGGAACTCGCGCCTTCGTGGCCAACACGTTTAGTGATTCAATTACGCCGCTGAACCTGAGTGAGGTCAGTACCGAGAGCGCGATCAAGTTGGGTCCTCGTCCCGGAATTTCACCAGTAGAGCGCGGGCGGCAATTGTTCTACGACGCGCGACTCTCGTACGATGGTTGGTATAGCTGCCACAGTTGCCACACAGACGGTCATTCCAACGGACTGACCAGCGACAACTTTGGCGATGGCCTGGCCGGCGCGCCCAAGCGCGTGCTCTCGCTGTTGGGAACCGCCGATACTGGCCCCTGGGCGTGGGACGGACACGTCGGCAATCTCGACGACCAGGTTCGCAGTTCGCTAGCCGCCACGATGCGCTCGCGAAACGTCGCTGCGGAGCAAATCACCGCGATCACAGCATTTGTGCGCAGCCTGCCGCCCCCTCCGCCACAAGAAACAGCCGCCGCAGACCCGTTGGTCGCGCGGGGATTGCAAGTTTTTTCGCAATCTGGCTGCGCTCATTGCCATCCAGCTCCGGCCTACACATCGGCGGCCAGCTACCAGGTTGGGTTGACCGACGAACTGGGACGCGATCGTTTCAATCCCCCGTCGCTGCGGGGCGTGCGCTTGCGCGACAATTTATTCCACGACAACCGGGCAGCCTCGCTGGACGAAGCCCTGGGTAGCTTCGCCCATGGCCAAGAGGAGGGGGCGGTCTCGCCGGGTGACCTGCCGGCGCTGCTCGCGTTTTTGCGCAGCCTGTAGCGTTTCAGCTGTTACACTCCATATCGCTCGCCCAACGCCTGATTCACCACCTATCGAGATTTTCGCCATGACGTCCTTTGTCGCGTCGCTGATTGGATTGACCTGCCTGTGCGCCGCTGAACCCGGCAATAACTACCGCATCGGCCGGGCAGCCAGCGACATTACGCTGCCGGTGTGGGGCATCCAGATGTTGGGCTATGTGCACCCGGACCAGATCGGCCGTGGCTTGCGCCAGCGTCAATACGCCCGCACATTCGTGGTGACCGATCTGGATGATCGTTCGCGCCTGGCCTACGTCACTTGCGACGTAGCCTTTACGACGCACACGGTTAAGCTCGCCGTGCTGGAAAAACTGCAGCAGAAGCTGCCTGATCGCTACACGCATGCGAATCTGATACTCGCAGGCACGCACACGCACGGCACGCCCGGAGGTTATCACCATCATTTGGCGACTAGCGTGCTGGGGGGGGATTTCTTCGTGCAAGCCTTCGACGCCCTGGTCGACGGCATCACGGAATCGATCCTGACGGCCGACGCCGATCTCAAGCCGGGGCGGATCTTGCTGGCGCAAGGAGACGTTGCCGAGGCCAATGCGAACCGCTCGTCCGTCGCCTATCGGAACAATCCAGCCGAAGAGCGCGCGGCCTATCCGCATGACGTCGACAAGTCGATGACACTGCTCAAATTCGTCCGCGACGATGGCGCGGTCGGGCTTTTGAATTGGTTTGCGGTGCATCCCACTTCGGTCAACTTTCATTACTGTTTGACCACCAGCGACAACAAGGGCTACGCCGCATACGTGATCGAAAAGGCCCACGGCGCGCGCTACAACGGCGAACCTCAATTCGTGGCCGCCTTCGCCAATACCAACTGCGGCGACTGCACGCCGAACTTGAACCTCGACGCCACGGGTCCCGGCAAAACCGATTTAGAAAGCTGCACGATCATCGGCAGCCGGCAAGCCGAAGCCGCACAACAATTGTTCGATACGGCCGCCGAAGCACTTACTGGTCCGATTAAAGTGCTGCACACGTTCGTGGATTTTTCGCGGCTCGCCGTCGAGCCAGAATTCACCGGTGACGAGTCGCATCGCACTTGCCCTTCGGCTTGGGGTTACTCGTTCGCCGCGGGGTCCGACGCCGAGGGGGGCGGCATCGCGCTGTTTCGCGAAGGGATGACGAAAAACGAACCGGCCGTCGATGCCGTTGTGCGCCTGGCGGTCCCGCAAATCAAAGTCACGCCCGAGTTCCGCGAATGCCAAAAGCCCAAGGCGGTATTGATCGCCAGCGGGCTGGCCGATCCGCCGATGCACGAGCAGGTGCTTCCCCTGGCGATCGCACGCCTGGGCCAACTGACCTTTGTGATTGGCCCGGCCGAGTTCACGACCATGAGCGGCCGGCGCTTTCGCGCGGCCATCGGGCGCGAACTGAACGTCGATCCGCGCTATGTAGTCGTGGCTGGTTACGCGAATGATTTCGCGGGCTACGTCACGACCTGGCACGAATATCAATTGCAACAGTACGAGGGAGGGCACACGCTGTTTGGGCCGTGGACCGAGGCCGGCTATCGGCAGGAGTTCGTACGCCTGGCCCGGGCGCTCAAGAGCGGTGCATCAGTCGTTGCGACGGCGCAGCCGACCGACATGCGGACCAGGCTTGAGAGGCCGACATTGCTCGATGGCCCCGACGAAAAACAGCCGCCGGGCGCGAAATTCGGCGACGTCGCCCAACCGCCGCGCGACGCCTATGCGCCTGGTGAAACCGCGTCGGTCACCTTTTGGACCGGCAGCCCAGTCAACGATTACAAGCGGCACGATCGCTTCCTCGCCGTCGAACGTCAGATTAAGCCAGATACCTGGGAAAGCGTGCGCGAAGATTTCGACTGGGACACGACCGCCGAATGGGAACACGGCCGCGCGAAGCGCAAATCGTCGCGCGCGTCGAACTCGCAGATGAACCTGTTGAATCTTAGTCCGCCGCGCTATACGACCAATGCCGAGCCGTTCCGCGTGATCGTCAGTTGGGAAATCGGCCCTGAGACCGCGGCCGGAACCTACCGGCTGGTCCATTACGGACGCTACAAAGAGGCGGGCGAAGTCAAGCGTTTCACCGCCTATTCGCCGGCCTTTACCGTGAAATAGCTGCGGGCGAGTTGTTGTTTGCCTCGTCGTGGCGGGACAAAATGGGACCACGGCCGCGCCTGGAGCGGCTTCCCTCACACCTTCCTCCATCCCCTACCGCGACGTTCGCATATTGATGATTGTCTGCGTTCTCCGCAAATCGATGCCATTGCTGCTCGCCGTCGTGTGTGGCGCTGCATTCTTCACCGAGCAAACTGCCCAGGCAGAAGATTCCGTGGCGGCCGCTGCAGCGCCGTTCGACTTCGAAACCGCGATCGCGCCGCTCTTGGCGTCGCACTGCCTCGATTGCCACAATCCGACGGATGAAAAAGGGGGGCTCGATCTCACATCAGGCGAAAAGGCCCTGTCCGGCGGTGACAGCGGTCCGGCCATCGTCCCCGGCAAGCCGGACGACAGCCTCTTGTGGTCGCGCGTCGACGCGGGCGAGATGCCGCCGAAGCATCCGCTGGCGCCGGAAACAAAGGAGCAACTGCGTGCCTGGATCGCGGCCGGCGCCCCCTGGCCCGCCGGATCGATCGACCGCTTCCGTTACACCTCCGCAGCCCGGGCCGGTTACGACTGGTGGTCCTTGCAACCGGTGCATCGCCCGGCGACTCCGCCTGTGGCGGACGCAAACTGGCCGCGAAACGCGATCGATCATTTCGTGGCGGCGGCCCTGGAGACGCGCGAACTGCCCCATGCGTCCGAGGCCGATCGCCGCACGCTCGTGCGACGACTCTCCTTCGACCTGACAGGCTTGCCCCCCACGCCTGACCAAATCAGTGCGTTTATTCAGGACGAAGCACCGGAGGCCTACGAACGTTTGGTCGATCAGCTGTTGGCCTCGCCCCAGTATGGCGTTCGCTGGGCGCGTCATTGGCTGGACGTGGTACGCTTCGGCGAAAGCAATGGCTTCGAATACGACGAGTTCAGAAAGCACGCCTGGCCCTATCGCGATTGGGTCGTGAGTGCCTTGAACGACGACATGCCATATGACGAGTTTGTGCGCCAGCAAATTGCCGGCGATATTTTCCATCCCGAGTCGCTCGATGCGACCGTCGCCACCGGGTTTCTGGCTGCCGGGGCTTATGACACTGCGGGGCAAAGTCAACAAAGCGCGGCCATGCGCGCCGTGGTCCGGCAAGACGAATTGGAAGACTTGGTCGGCACCGTGGCGCAAACGTTTCTTGGCCTGACCGTGAATTGCGCCCGTTGCCATGACCACAAATTCGATCCCATCCGCCAGGCGGAATACTATGGCCTTGCCGCCGCTTTGAGCGGCACAAGGCAGGCCAATCGCGACGTCGACCGCTTGGCGCCGCGTCCCGCGGTCGCCGCCGCGTTGCAGCAATGGGAAACTAAGCGGCAGCAACTGCGCGACGAACTGACGGCGATAGAGGAGCCAGTGCGCCAGGCGATCTTGGCCGAGCGCGCGGCGCATCCCGTTGAGTTGCACCCGGTGGCAAGCTGGGACTTCACGCAATCGGCGGCGAATCAAACGGCCGAATTTCCGATCACCTTGCACGGTGCGGCGCAATTGACCGAGCAAGGGTTGGAATTGCCTGACGACTCCTCCTTCGCCACCAGCGCTCCGCTCACTCAGCCGCTGCAGGCCAAGACGCTCGAAGCTTGGGTGCGATTGAAGACTCTCGACCAACGCGGGGGCGCGGCGATCAGCGTGCAATCGCTCGACGGCGGTCGTTTCGATGCCATTGTTTTCGGCGAGCGCGAGCCGCGTCGTTGGATGTCGGGCAGCGACAACTTTGCGCGGACGCAAAGCTTGCAAGCCGCGGAGGAAACGGCGTCGACTGACGAGATCGTTCACATCTGCATCAGCTACAACGAAGATGGGAAGATTTCCGCCTATCGCAATGGACAGCCGTATGGCAAACCGTACCAGGCTGGCGGCACGGCGACGTTTGCCGCCAACAAGACGCAGGTTGTTTTCGGCCTGCGGCACGGCGCTGCGGCGCCGGGCAAAATGTTGCTGGGCACAATCGAGCGAGCGAAGCTGTACGATCGTGCGCTCACGGCCGAAGAAATCGCCAGCGGCTCGGACAGGCAGGTCACCACGGCCATGATTCGCGCGCAGCTCCCCAGCGCAGCGCAAGCGCGCTGCGATCAGCTGCGCGTCGAGATCGAAACGACAGCGACCGCGATGTCGCACTTGCATCCTGCACAGGTGTACGCGATCAAGACCGGTCAATCAGAGCCGACTCACCTGCTCTCGCGCGGCAATCCGGCCCAGCCCAAGGAGGTGATACCCGCCGGGGGAATACGTTCGTTGGGAGCGCTGCCGAGCGAATTTGGGCTCACGGCCGAGGCGCCCGAGGCCGATTGTCGCCGGCGTTTGGCCGAATGGATCGTCGATGCGCGCAATCCGCTGTTTGCCCGGGTCATGGTCAATCGCGTGTGGCATTACCATTTTGGCGTCGGGTTGGTCGATACCCCCAACGATTTTGGCTTCAACGGCGGGCGTCCTGCGAACCAGGCCCTGCTCGACTGGCTGGCGAGCGAATTTGCTGCGAGCGGCTACCGCCTCAAGGCGCTCCATCGTTTGATTGTCACCTCGGCCACGTATCGGCAAAGCGGGCAAATGAATCCGGCCGCGGCGCGCGTCGACGCGGACAATCGTTTGCTATGGCGCAAAACGCCGCAACGACTCGAGGCCGAGGCCGCGCGTGACGCCATGCTGCACGTGGCCGGCGCGCTTGACCTGTCGCTGGGAGGGCCAGGTTTTCATGAATTGAAAATGTCGATCGCGCCGGGGACGAATACCTTCCTGTACGAGCCCGACGACCCGACCCGACCCGCGTTCAAGAGGCGCACGCTGTATCGCGTGTGGGCACGTAGCGGGCGCAGTCCCTTGCTGGACGTGCTGGACTGCCCTGATCCGTCGACCACCTCGCCGCGCCGGGCTGTCACCACCACCCCGCTACAGGCGCTGGCGCTATTGAACAATGCCTTTGTGCTGCACCTGGTCGACCTGTTTGCCGCGCGCGTCGCGCGCGAGGCAGGGGACGATCCCGGCCGACAGGTCAACTATGCCTATCAGCTGGCCTATGGACGCGAGGCGCGTGCCGACGAGCAACCCGCGGCGGTACAAGTTGTCCGCGACCATGGCCTGACCGTGCTTGCCCGCGCTTTATTTAATTCCAACGAGTTCCTCTATGTCGATTGACCGCGTGCCACTAGCCAAAGAGCGCGACGACCGCCTCGATCGGCGCCAGTTTCTTTCCTGGACCAGGAATGGCCTGTCGAGCGCGGCGCTAGCGAGCTTGCTCTTGGCGGACCGCACACTGCAGGCGGCGCCGATCGCGGGGGATGCGCCCGATCCGCCGCCGCACAATCCGCCCAAGGCGCGGCGCGCGATTCATATTTGCTTGTGCGGCGCGATGAGCCACGTCGACACCTTCGACCTGTCTCTTATA
>CAMFLN010000094.1 GCA_945957305.1 uncultured Planctomycetaceae bacterium
CGAGAGCGTAACTTTTGGCGCAGCGGTGGTGCCGATGCTGTTGATCGATCGCTTTAAGCATTTGGGCATGTCGCCTGATGCCATGGTGCTCACCGGCGGACTGATTTATCTCTCCATCCGCTGGGGCGTGGCTTGGGTGCTGCGTCACTACAGCGTGCATCGCGGCATGTTTCACAGTTTGCCGACCGCCATCATTTTCAGCGAGTTGGCATTCCTACTTTGCTCCTCTGGCGGGCTGCCGGTGCGCATTTTTGAAGCCGGCGCGGTGATGATCGGATTTCTCTCGCACCTCATCCTGGACGAAATCTGGAGCCTCGAATGGAAAGGATTGATGCCGGGGCTGAAATACACATTCGGCACGGCCTTTAAATTCTGGGGACCGTGCCTGTGGTCCAATCTGCTTACTTACACGCTGATGATTGCCACCACCGTGATCGTGCTGAACGATCCGATCTGGATGAACGAACCGAGCACGCGAGAGGCCCATGAAATCGCATCGTCGATCATGCAAAGATTTCAGCGCTGAAGCATGCGCCGAGCAGACGCAGCATCGTCTGCAATTACCGGCTCGCGCGAGCAAAGCAGGGCGGCAACGCAAGTTTAATAGCGCTCGCCCCCCTGCTCTTCCCTCCCCTACCGGCCCCTTGCACCGCCGCGACGTCGCAGCAGTTCAACGGCTTTCGACAATTAGCGTCACCGGTCCATCGTTCGTTAGCGTGACGTCCATATGCGTACGAAAACGCCCGGTGGCGACCGTCAGCCCCTGGGCCTTCACGCGTGCCACGAAAGCCTCGTAGAGCCGTTCGGCCACGTCCGGCGGCGCAGCGGCTGTGAAGCTGGGACGGCGTCCCTGGCTGGCATCGCCCAATAAGGTGAACTGGCTGACGACCAACATGGCTCCTCCAACATCCGCCAGAGCACGATTCATCTTGCCAGCGTCGTCGTTGAAAATACGCAAGCCCGCGATCTTGTCAGCCAGCATCAGCGCGTCCCGCTCCTCGTCCCCCTGGGCCACCCCCAGCAGAACGAGCAACCCCGCGTCGATTCGTCCCACGACTTCTCCGGCGACGACGACTTGTGCCGCTGAAACTCGCTGAATACAAGCGCGCATGGGCCGATGCTCTCCGGGCAACCGTAAACAGCTTTTGCCGTCGCGTTTTTGTGGATAGGACTGATTGACCAGGCTCGTCACAGTACGCCACATCATGCAGCAGGACAATCCCTGCCCGCTTTGTCGCGGCTTGCCCAAGTTAGACGCCGCTGCCATACTCGCCTTTTGCGCTTCGTCCCCATGGGCCCGCACTGGAGAGTTCCGTGCAGCAGTCTGTTTTGCTCACGATTTACTGCCTGCTTATTGCTTCGGCAGCGCTGGCCGGGGGTTGGCTGCCGATGTTCTGGCGCCTGACGCATACCGGCATGCAACTCGCCATGAGCTTTATCGGCGGCACCATGCTGGGCGTGGGGCTGCTCCATTTGCTGCCCCATTCGTTTTTCGAACTGCAGGACATCTACCGCTGCGTGTGGTGGATGCTGGGCGGGTTCATCACGATGTTCTTCATCGAGCGCGTCTTTCACTTCCACCATCATGACGCACCGGAGGAAGTTGAAGCCAGTGCGCATGGCGAAGCCGGGGCACATGCAGCGTGCGCTCATTCCACTCACGCTCCTGCCGGCGCGGACCATCACCACGCTCACGACCATTCTCATAGTCATGCGCACGGCGTCGAGCGTCCCCGCGCCTGGCAAGCGGCTCTCGTGGGCCTGGCTCTCCACAGCGCGGCTGACGGTATGGCCCTGGCCGCGAGTGTGGCCGCCGAGGCGGATCTCGAAGGACATGGTCAATCGTTGGCAGGGCTTGCCGTATTTCTCGTGATTTGCCTGCACAAGCCGTTCGACTCGCTCACGCTCAGCACGCTGATGACGGTGAATCACGAACCGAATCGTACGCGGCACATCGTCAACTTCTTGTATGCGCTGGCGGTGCCGACCGGAGTAACGTTGTTCATGCTGGGAATTGGCCAGGCCCACACGCCTGGGCGGCTCGTACTGGGCGCCGCACTCGGCTTCTCGGCTGGTACGTTCCTGTGCATCGCCACAAGCGACCTGTTGCCCGAGTTGCAATTTCATGCCCACGATCGCTTGAAGCTGTCGGCATCACTGCTGCTGGGACTGTCCTTGGCCGGGACGATCGTGCTGTTTGAATCAAGTACGCACAAGCATGGCGCCCATGGGGGCCGTTTCATCGAACATACCGAGCACGCCGACGACGGGCATACCCATGCTGAACACGATCATGAGAGTCATGCCGAGAGCCATGACCACGATCACAAGTAGCAGCGCCCCACCCGGCGATACTCGCTGAGTCGCCCCTTGCGACAGTCGGCTAATCTTCGAGGCCGCGTTCGCTGCGGATGCGCTTCACTTCGTCCATCACGTCCGTGATCACGGCATGATTCGCCACAATGTTGTTGTATTGCGCGAATGAAGCCCAGGCGATGAAGCACAAGCCCAGCGCGGCCCCCATGAAATGCACGTTCGTCCAGGTTAAGCCAGGCGGCGGAGTACCGCGAAAAGTCCCGGCCGGGTCCCCTGCCCCGCCCAGCGCCACGATGCCCACGACGACCAGCATATTGATCACGCACAGGGGAAACGTGCGCCGCTTGATCACATTGCTGCGGGCGATAAAGGTCGGCGGCAACTGGTAGGTCTCGCAGACTTCCTTGCACCACCGGCTGGTGCCGACGAAGTAAGTCACGACGATGCTGTTGACCAGCACTACGCACAGCGCCGCGGCCACTCCCGACAGGCGATGGATCGTGGCCCAACGTTGCCCCGCCGCGTCGTGCACGTCACGAATATCGAACTGGCGCAGCGAAAGTCCTAACATGAGCGTGGCCACCACGAATACCACGGCAAACGCGGCCAGCACCCGGAAAATCTTATTCAACGCTCGCTATCTCCTGCAAAATCGTTCCTTGGCTCGTCCATTCTAGCCTGCCAGGCAGAATCGCCTACCCGCCCTGGCGCTGGTTGGCGTTGGGCAAGCAACAACAATATCGGCTGTGATACCTAGCGCCCGCGCAGGCTGGGAGGCAATTCAAGCCCATGCGCCTCTAACAGCGCCTCGTCGCGAAGAATCTCGTTCGTGGGACCGTCGACGCAGATTCTACCTTCGTCCAAGACGATCACGCGGGGACAGATGTCCAGAATCATTTCCAGATCATGGCTGGCGACGAGTTTGGCACACGACAGGTCAGTTAATAGTCGCATGAATTGGCGGCGTGCCCGCGGGTCAAGATTCGCCGTCGGCTCGTCCAAAGCCAGGAGCTGCGGTCGACAGGCGATTACCCCCGCCAGGCAGGCGCGTTTGCGTTCGCCGACGCTCAAGTGATGGGGCACACGCTCCGCCGCATCACTGAGCCCGACGACCGCCAGTGACTCTTGGACGCGCTGCCGGATCTCGGCGGCGTCGAGCCCCAGGTTCACCGGGCCAAACGCCACGTCCTCGCGCACGCTGGTGCCAAAGAGCTGGTCGTCCGGGTCTTGAAACAACAACCCCACGGCTCGTCGCACGAGCGGCAAATGCTCATGCGTCACGTCCATGCCCGCAATTCGCACCGACGCCGTATGCGAATTGTGCCCGCGATGGCCATGGCGTCCATGATCGGGCAACAGGCCGTTGAGGTGCCACAGCAAAGTTGACTTGCCGGCGCCGTTCGGACCGACCAGGGCCACGCATTCCCCTTCGTCGATGTTAAAGCTGACGTGCGCAAGCGCGACCACGCCGTCGGGATAGCGATAACTGAGATCCTTGACTTCGACCAGCGGCATCAGTTCGGCTTACTGCCACTCCTCGAACGTGCGGATCTCGCCATCGAAGCCGCGCGCCAACATCGCGGCATGGACCCGTTCGGCCCGTTCACTGCAACGCACGAAAAGCATTGCTACCGCGCGCACGCCATTGCTTACAGTAACCGGCGACAACCGCCGCGGACAATCAAAGGTGCGTGCATACTGCGCGCGCCGCATCCGCTCCAACTCTTCGACCAGCACGAACAAGTAGCGATGCATCGCCGCCAGGATCGCGACCAGCAATTGTGGTGCACCGCATTGCCGTAAGGCGCGCAGCAGCCTCGCAAACGGCGTTGTATAGACCAGCACCAGGACTACCGTGAAGGAAATCATTCCCTTGGTGAGCACGCCGGCCATTTTTTCCCACCCGTGCGCGCCATGCGACAGCGGGATCGTCAAAGCGACCAGCGACAACGGGACGGCAAAGGCAAACAACCGCGAAGCAAAATAGGCCCCCCCCATGCCCGCGCGCCACACGGCCGCAAGCGCCAGCGCCGCGATTGCCACGTGCCACCAGCTCAGTGGCAAGCGTGCCGCCACGGGATGCCACCCCGGCTGCACGATGCTTGTCGCCACTAACAGCGCGAAGGCGACCAGCAGCTTCGCGCGTGGGTTTGCGCTGTGCAGCAGGCTCGTCGTCCCACTCCCTTGATCAAGGCTCGTTCGTTCCAGACGGTCCGGCAACATAAGCAAAGCGAATCTAAGAAGCACAAAAACGGGCTCGGGGCATCACTACCCTAAGCTGCTAGCTCGCGGACGAGAAGAGGTACGACAGGGACTGTGCGGGTTCGCCCCGGTCGCTGCGGCATTTCAACCTGCGCGGGCCAACATCAAAATGACACCAAGCGACATTGTCGCGAGCACTCCCCCGGCTCCCCAGCCGGCCGCAGCGGGCCAACGTTCTTCGCGTATCGCGCTCACTGCGGACACCCAGCAACCGAGCCAACAGGCTCCGACCCCGGCCACGATCAATGCCATGACGAACCGCTCGCGGAGTGGCGCCGTGGTCCGCGCAAACTCGGTGTAGCTCAAGCGAATGGCAATCCCCTCGACCAGCACTGCCCCGGCGATCAACCAGGGGATGATGCGCCAGCCGCGCAAGATTACCAGAGTCAGTGGCAGGGCTATCGGCACCACAAGGAATGCGCCGACCAGCATGCTTTGTGCCTGCCACGGTTCAAAATTCCATTCACTGATACGCGTCGTCAAGGCGGCGGCGATTCCCACGACGAGCCACAAGCCCATGATCCCAAGTAGCTTCGCGCTGCGCGATCGTGATGGCGTAGGGGGTGGCATGTGTTCGACGTTCATTCAATCTATGTTAACGCACGCCGAAGTTTGCTTCGCGGTGCCTACCTGAAGCCATACCCCCGCACTCTCGGTCGACTTTCTGATGCCACCCCTCGCGAGTAGAATCTGCTGATGGCTGCCAAGAATTCGCCCCCGAAACCACTTGTTGCCTTGACGATCGGCGATCCCGCCGGGATTGGCCCCGAGGTCATCGTGGGCGCCTGGTCCAATCCGCAAGTGCACGATTGGTGCCGGCCCTTCGTCGTGGGCCATCCAGCTATCCTGCGGCTGGCGTGTGCGCTAGTGGCTCCGACGATTTCGGTCGTCGAAATCAGTTCGGCAGCCGAGGCAGCACCGACTCGCGGGGCCATCCCCTGCCTCACAGCCTGCCGTGCAGAGGCCGCCGACGTCCCGCCAGGGGTCGTCGATGCGCGCGGCGGGCAGGCTGCCTATGACGCGCTCATTGCCGCGGCACGGCTCGCGCTGGCCCACGAGATCGATGCCTTGGTGACCGCCCCCCTGAGCAAAGCGGCGCTGTGGCAAGCCGGACACCACTATCCTGGTCATACCGAATTGCTGGCGGAACTATGCGGCGTCGACGACTTTGCCATGATGCTCTATCTGGGCCACGATGACACCGTGCAAGGTCCGGCCGGTCTCGGTGTGGTGCACGTCACGCTGCATATCTCACTGCGCGGCGCGCTCGCCGCGCTCGATACGCCTTCGGTGCTGGCCAAAATCCACCTGGCCCACGACTCGATGCGGCCTCTGACCAAGTCCACGCCGCGGATCGGCGTCTGCGCCCTGAATCCCCACGGCGGCGAAGCGGGCTTATTCGGCGACGAGGAAACGACGATCATCGCGCCGGCGGTCACGGCGGCGCAACAGGCGGGCCTCGACGTACAGGGCCCCTTCCCTGCCGATACCTTGATGACCCGGGCACGTGACGGAGAGTTCGACGCCGTGGTCGCCATGTATCACGACCAAGGGCACATTGCACTTAAGCTGCTGGGGATGCATCACGCGGTCAACGTCACGCTAGGATTGCCCATCGTGCGAACGAGCGTCGCTCATGGCACGGCTTTCGACGTCGCCTGGCAAGGACGCGCGCGTTCGACGAGCATGGTCGAAGCGATCCGCGTCGCCTGCCAGCTAGTTGCCAGCCGCCCAACGCCCGCTGAGCAGTAACCGGCCTTTGATTCTGTTCGAGTTAAGAATCCGATTATGAACGACGCCACGAAATCGTTTCCGCCCCCCTGCCCTGCTCCGGATACTTGCTATGCGTACCTGGTGCGGCACGGCGCAACGCCCGCTAGTGCCGCACATCCCGTGATTATGCAAGGCCGCCACATGGATACGGCCCTTTCGGCGATCGGCGAGCGTCAGGCAACTGAGACGGGACAGTTTCTCAGCACGCGCCAGATCGATGCGGTGTACACCAGCCCCATGCTCCGCGCTCGACAGACAGCCGAACGCGTTTGCCAGCCGCACGGACTTTCGGCCACGCCGATCCCGGATCTCATCGAAGCTGACCTGGGCACCTGGGAGGGTTTGAGCTGGGACGAGATCAAGCGACACGACGCCGATTCGTATCAGCGCTTCGTCGAGCGGCCTGACCTGTACGGCTATGGCGGCGGCGAAAGCATCACACAAGTCTGTGACCGTGCCTTGCCGGCCATCAAAAACCTGCTCAGCGACAATGTCGGCCGCGTCATCGCCGTGGTGACGCATCGCATCGTGATTCGCTCGTGCGTGGCGCAGCTGCTGGGCTTGCCGCTGGCCGAAGCGCGACGTTTATCCCCGTCGACGTGCGGCCTCACGCTGTTGCGCTTTCGCCGCGACGAACTGGAAGTTACGACTTTCAATGCCGTGTTTCATTTGAGCGCCTGGTAAAGCATCCTAGCGCGGCAGCGTGCGCCGCAGGAACGCTTCGGTATCGTCGACCGGCACTCTCTCGCCCGGCGAGAAGACAAACTGCGCCGGGTCGATCGGCACATCGAAGTGCACGTCCACGAATTTCATGCGGGCGAGCAGCTGATCGCTGTCGCTGCGCGTGCCGGGGTGTGCCGCGCGATAGTAATCGACTTGATAGGGAAACAAGTCGTCGCGGCCGATGAACACCTCGATCTGAGTCGGCATAAACTCCGGCAGGCTGTCGACGGTCAGCGGCGGGCTGCTTTCCGCCCCCGGTTGGTCCACGGGCTTCAAGCGTTCTACCGCAGCGGGCTTCCACACTCCCAGCACGGCATAGGTCGCATGTACGCCGAGCTTCTCGGCGCGGAGCGACTGAAACTCGAACGACCGATGCACGCTGTCGAGCACCTGCGCCAGTCCGCCCAGGGCCAATACATCGATGCCCGCGCGAAAGCCCGACTGGTGCAGCGCCGCGGCCGCGCGGTTGATATCAATCCTGCCGAGCCGCGAAGTTTCGAGCGTGTTCTGCTGAACCCACACGGCCGTGCCGTCACTCACTTGGCGCAGGGTGCAGACTTGCCCCCCCTGCTTGAGTTTCAAATCGAGCCGCAGGCGGCGCGAGTCGGGAGCGCCTTGCAAATATTGCCCGACAACCGTTAGCGATTCCCCGAATAGCTCGGACTGCATGTTGATTTTCGCAGTCACGCTGCCGTGGCTGGCCAGTTGCTTGACGGCCTGTTCCACCAGGTCGGCCGGCTTGGGCGCCGGAACCAGGTTCGCCTGCGCATGGGGCGGAGCGACGCTAGCAGTCGATCGTGCCGCGGCAGCTACCGGCCGCGCCACGCTGACGGGCTCGGTTTTCTTCGCCCTCGCGAGAAACAGGCCTGCGGCAACGGCCCCCACGATCCCCAAGACGATCGCCGGCAGGATGGGCAATCTGTGCTTCATTGGTGGGGTTTTAACGGATTTGCCAAAGATTCTGGTTATGCAAGGCCGAACTTATGAGTCAGACACGCGCGGCGAGAGCTGGGCGCTGGGATTGGTCGGAACTCGGGAATGCCCGAGCCCCCGGCTTGTCCGCGCCCGCAATCGTAAACGGCCGCGCATTGTAGGTGGGCTATTACCTGGGGTCCACTCCAAAACAACCGAACCGAGACGGCGCCGAGCGGCCGAACAAAGCCGCCCGCTCGCCTGCATGACGAGAGGATTTCCAAGGGGGAAACGATGAAGTATCAAATGGTTGCCTTGTGCCTAGCGATGGGGCTCTGCGGCTGCCAAGTGCCGCTGGCCCACAATCTGCCGCCGGCAGAACAAATCATGCACCCAGGCCCCGGCGTCGATGGCCCCGGTCCCGGCGTCATGATGCCTGGCGGTGGCCCAGGTCCCATGCCCTTCCCGGG
>CAMFLN010000095.1 GCA_945957305.1 uncultured Planctomycetaceae bacterium
CCCCGGGCCTGTGCGCTGTTGGAGCCGCGGCTGCCTCGCGTTCCGTCGGCGTCGCCCCTCGAGCTTGCGGCGCAATGCCAGCAAGCGCAACAGCGAACAACAACAAACGAGGCATTCGCATCATGGCGAGATCAATGGGCGGGATATGCGGCGGGAACGTTGCCCCGGCTGCAAGCTCGGGCGAAGTTGCGCACTGATTCGCAAGCCAGTCGCAAGGTTGCCTCGCCAGCCCTTTCCGGGGCATCGCACTCGCCCCTCAGCCTAAACAATCCCCGGCCACCGATCAACTTCCGGTCATGCGTTTGTTGCCGGAGAAAACGGTGTGGCAAGAGGCAACGGCATTTATTTCCGCGGAATATGGCCTCCGTTCGCGTGAGGCATAATTGATTGAAGCCGCCTCGCCGGGGCGTTACTGTGAAAGTCCATGGCTGAAAGGTCAATTTGTACCCACGCGCTGGGACCGCAATGGCAATCGCATTACGCGAGAGGAAGCTCCCCCATGAATGAATCGGAAACTGAACGAAGCGCTCCCTCTGTAGCGTCAGGCGCCGCGCCGACCAAAGGTGATCGTGCCGCTCAATCGCCTCGCGTGGCATCGCCGGCGGCGATCTTGCCTGAACGCGCCCAGTTCGAGGCCAGTTGGGAAAGCCCGTCGGGCTTGGGCGAAGCGCTGTTCGACGAGCGAGAGCTGAAGCAACCGCCAGAACGCAACGGCGACGGCGGTTTGTATCTGACGGAAGAGCAACTTTCCGACCTGCATTCAACGCGAGATTTCATTCGTCTGCTGCGGTCGAAGAACCTGGACGTCGGCAAGATCAAGACAGCCGTCGAATATGAGTACGAATTGGAGTCATTGCAGATCGAACTGGTGAAGGTTCAGCGCTGGGTGCAGGAAACGGGCCGCCGGTTGGCCATTCTGTTCGAGGGACGCGACGCGGCCGGCAAAGGGGGCACGATTCGCCGTTTCATCGAGCATTTGAATCCCCGCGCCATGCGCGTCGTCGCGCTGCCGGCTCCCACCGAAGAGGAGCGGGGCCAATGGTACTTTCAGCGCTACATGCGGCAGCTGCCGAATCGTGGCGAGATCGTGTTCTTCGATCGCAGCTGGTACAACCGCGCCGTGGTCGAGCCGGTCAATGGCTTCTGCACGCGCGAGGAATACGAGCGCTACATGCAGCAGGTGCCGGAATTCGAGCACATGCTGGTCGAAGATGGCATTGTGCTGGTGAAATTCTGGTTCTCGATCGGCAAGGATATCCAGAGCGCACGCTTCGACTCGCGCCGGCGCAATCCGCTGAAACAATGGAAGCTGAGCCCGCTGGATGCCCGGGCGCAAGATTTGTGGGACGCCTACACCAAGTACAAGGAAATCATGTTCAGCCGCACGCACACCAGCTACAGCCCCTGGATTATCGTGCAGGCAAACAATAAGCGCCGCGCACGGCTGGAGAGCATGCGCTACGTGCTATCGCTGTTGACGTACGACGGCAAGGACGAGGCGCGCGTCGGCTTGATTCCGGACCCCAACGTCGTGATGCGCTTCCATCGTGGATCGATCAAGACGGACTAAGGCTCCGCTGATCGGCGCTTGTTTGATCGCTAAGCCGCGCTGGCGCCGAGGAGACGTGCAGCGAGAGAGCGGCCGGGATCCCACTCGACCGCGCGGCCCCTCTGAGGAAGGTCCTCCGCTCCCCCACGGTCAGCTTTGCCCGCGGCTCATTTCGTCGAAAACGTTGACGCATACGGCTGTTGCGGCTAGATTCGACGCGACTCTGCGTCATCTTCTTGCCTCGGAGTGACGGGGACCCGAGGCCCTGCCGATTGGAACCTCTTTTGACGAGGCAGCCTGTGTCTATTTGGGGGAGCCGTCACGAGGCGCGCGCAGCATTGCGCGCCCGTCGTGGAAAATCACCAGCGCACAAGCAGCGTTCAACGAATCTGCTGAAGTCACGCGTCCCTCACTTCGAAGGGCTAGAAAATCGCTGGCTTCTTGCCGCCGCGGCGCTCGGCAGTGAATACCAGGTTAACACCACCGTCGCCGGGGACCAGCGGCTGGTTGCTGTCGGCTCCAATCCGCATGCCGCGCAAGTCGTGATGGCCTGGGCCAGTGCGAGCGAAGACGGTAGCGGTGACGGCATCTATGCCCAACGCTACGACTTGTACGGCACAGCGATCGGTGCGCCGTTTCGCGTCAATACAACCACCAGCGGCAATCAAACGGCGCCGGCCGTCGCCATGGATTCGCTGGGCGATTTCGTGATTGTCTGGCAATCGGCCAATCAAGACGGCAGCGGCGATGGTATTTACGGTCGCCGCTATGGCTATGATGCCACGGCGCTGGCCGGCGAGTTTCGCGTCAACTCGACGACCACCGGCAACCAGCAAGCGCCGGCGATCGCCATGAACGACACCGGCGCGTTTGCCGTGGCCTTTCAAAGTGCCAGCCGTGATTCCAGCGGCAACGCCGTGGTGGCCCGCGTCTTTAACTCCAGCGGCACGGCCGTGGCCAACGACTTTCAGGTCAATCAATTCACCTCCGGCAATCAGCAAGCCCCGGCGATTGCGATGGCGGCGTCGGGCCAATTTATCGTCACTTGGCAAAGCGCCGCGCAAGATGGCAACGGCGACACCGTGGTGGCGCGCCGCTACGGCAGCACCGGCACCGCGCTGGCGAACGAATTTATCGTCAATCAAACGACCGCGGGAAACCAAAACGCCCCCTCGATCGCCGCCAACGCCGACGGATCCTTCATCATCGCCTGGCAAAGCGCCCTGCAGGACGGCAACAGCGATGCCGTCGTCGCACGCCGCTACAGCAGCGCGGGCGCGGCGCTGGCAGGTGAATTCTTAGTCAATCAGTTCACCACCGGCAGCCAGGCCGCTCCCAGCGTGACCTCGGCCGCGGCTGGTTTTGTCATCGCCTGGCAGAGTGCTGGTCAAGACGGCAACAGCGATGCGGTCGTGGCGCGGCAGTATGCCACCAGCGGCACCGCGCAGGGCAACGAGTTTGTGGTTAATACGTTTACCACTGGCGCGCAGAACAACCCCTCTATTGCCATGGAAGATGACGGCGATTTTGTCGTCGCGTGGCAAAGCGCCGGTCAAGAAACGGGTGGAGGCACCAGCCTGGGCGTGTATGCCCGCCGCTACAGCGCCGCCAACGATGCGCCAGTGCTACGGCAAGTTTCGAACCAGATTGCCGACCTGGGCGGAACGCTCTCCTTCACGGCCGCGGCCGATGACGAAGATCGAGCCATCGACACGATTACCTACAGCCTGGCGCCGGGCGCACCTGCCGGAGCTGCGATCGATCCCGTTACGGGAGTGTTCACCTGGTCGACAGCCACGGGCGTAACGGCCGGGCGCTATTTCGTCACTGTTCAGGCGCAGGATCTTGCCGGTTTGGTCGATCAAAAAACCGTCGCCATGACGGTCTTCGCTCCCGGCGAGCGCTCGGTGCTCGATAATTACGTCAACACGCTCGACGGCAACTACAAGTGGGATATTCGCGGCCGCACCATCGGCGACGGGTACATCAAGTACGATGTCCTGCTCACCTCGGGAATGTGGCGCACGACGGCCGACGTCAATAAGCCCCTCTGGCAGCATTGGCTCGAGATCTACGTTCCCAACGAGATCACGCAGAGCAAGGCACTCTTGTTTATCGACGGAGGAGATATCAGTTCTACTCCGCCAACTTCGTCCTCGATCGATTCCTACGCTGGACCGGCGGCAGCCGCGACTGGCACGGTGTTCATCGACCTGCTGGGGGTACCCAACGAACCTTTGCAATTCACCGGCGAATCGTTCACCCGGACCGAAGATTCGATCATTGCCCATTCCTGGAACCGTTACCTGGCGACCGGCGATCCGACTTGGATTGCCAATCTGCCCATGACGCGCGCCGCAGTTCGGGCCATGGATGCGGTCATGGACTTCATCGGTTCACCGGTCGGTGGCAATTTTAATATCGATTCTTTCATCGTCACCGGCGGCTCGAAACGGGGTTGGACCACCTGGCTGTCCGCGGCCGTCGATCCGCGCGTGAGCGAAATCGTGCCGATCGTCAGCGACTTGCTGAACATGCAAGAGAGCTTCGTGCACCATTATGCCTACTACAACGGCACATTTTCGGCTGCCGTGCAGGACTATGTGAACGAAGGGGTGCTGAACGTCAACAATTTCGGCACCGATGGCATCGATTCACTACTGTCCATCGCCGACCCTTATACGTATCTCGATCGTTTGACCCTGCCGAAGTACCTGGTCAACGTGGGCAACGACGAGTTCTTCGTGCCGGACTCGTGGCAGTTTTACTACGACCAACTACCAGGTCCCAAGTCGATCCGTTACCTGGCCAATTCCAGTCACGGCATCTCGGATCAGAATTACTACCAGGACATCCTCCTGTCCTACGTGAACTTGATCAATGGCGCGTCGCTGCCGGACTACAGTTTCCATCAACTGGCCGATGGCACGATCGAGTTGTCGACCAGCGAAAAGATCGTCGACGCGAAGCTGTGGAAGGCCACGAATACCACGGCTCGCGACTTCCGCTGGACTACACTTCGACGCCGCTGACGGACCAGGGGGGCGGAGTGCTGCGCGGCAACGTGCCGACGCCCCCGCAAGGCTGGACCGCGTATTTCATTGAAGTCACGCTGGAAGACGAAAACGCCATCCAGTTCAAGGTCAGCAGCGGCATTTACCTCAAAGGGCCGCCGACCAACGTCCAACCGACGATGGCGCCGTACGACGATGTGGTGGTCAACGAAGGCTCGCCGCTGGTCATTCCCAAGCATGGCGCCGATGCGGACGCGAACCAGACGCTGACGTACAGTCTTGATCCCGCGACGCCGCCGCAAATCACGATCAACCCCACGACGGGCGTCATTTCCGGCTTATGGAACGACCAGGTCGCCACGGCGATTTCCGTCATCGTCACGGCCTGGGATAATGGCACGCCGAGTTTGCCGGCGCGCGACACGTTCCTCGTCCGCGTCGTGAACGTCGCTCCCACCGCCTCGGTGACGGGCTCGTCTTCCGGCACGCCCGGCCAGGCACAAAACTTCACGCTGCTAGCCAGCGACCCCTCGTCGGTCGATCAAGCGGCGGGCTTCACCTTCAAGATCGACTGGGACGGCGACGGCAACGTTGATCAGACCGTCTCCGGCGCCAGCGGAACTATTGTTCCGCACACGTTCGCTGCTGGGGGTACGTACAACGTGCGTGTCACCGCCACCGACAAAGATGGCGGCGTTAGCACCGTGAGCACGCTGGCTGTCATCCAGAACTCGGCCCCTGTCGATCCGCAAAATCAGCAACCCATTGCACTGACTCAGGGAGATACCCTGAATCTGGCAGCGCTGGGTTGGACCGACCCAGAAAACGATCCGCTCAATTACGCGTGGGATGTAGACGGCGATGGCCAATATGACAATGCGACCGGAACGAGCGCGAGCCTGTCGTGGAACAGTCTCTTGGCGCTCGGTTTGAGCATTCCCTACTCGGGACAGGTTCGCCTGCGCGTCGATGATGGTCATGGCGGCGTCACGATCTCGGCGCCAATCCCTTTTTCAATCGCCAATGCCGCTCCGACTTCGGATGCGGGCGGGCCCTACGTGATCAACGAAGGCGGGAATCTCAGCCTGCAAGGCGTCGGCACTGACGCAGGCGGTGCTTCCGACCCTTTGACATATAGCTGGGATCTCAACGGCGATCTGACGTTTGATGACGCGACGGGCGCCAATCCCACGCTGACTTGGGCGCAGCTGTCGGCGCTGGGCATTACCAATGGCCCCGCCAGCTACGACGTGAGGTTGCGAGTCAGTGACAGCCATGGCGCCGTGACCGACTCGACCGTAGTCGCGTTCACCGTGAACAACGTGAATCCGACTCTCAACGTCGTGGGCCCCACGACAGCCCTCCGCGGTGAAGCAACGACTTACACCCTGGCCGCCCTCGACGCCGCCGTAGAAGACCAGAATGCCGGTTTCACCTACACCATCGACTGGGGCGATGGCACGCCCATCACGCAAGCCACGGGGTTGACCGGCTATGCGGCCATCCACGCGTTTAACGTCGCCGGCAACCTGACTGTGACGGTCACAGCCGCGGACAAAGACGGCGGCGTAAGTGCTCCCTTCACGACCCAGGTTCATGTCGATGCAGTACAGTTGCGCCCCAATGCGCAAAATCCCGCTATGACAGACCTTGTCTGGGGAGGCACGGCGGGCAACGACCAGGTCGTCTTCGAGCAGAGGCCCGGCACGACGATTCGCGTGCGTGAAGTGGCCCTCAACGGTGCGGCCGTCAGCAACACCCAGGATTTTTCCGGCGTCACCGGCCGCGTCATTGCCTACGGCAATCCAGGCAATGACATTCTCGATGCGCGCGGGCTGTTGACAACACAGGCCACGCTCAACGGCAACGCCGACAATAACACACTGTACGGTGGCCCGGCCGGCGACATCCTCATCGGCGGCTCAAACGGCGGAGAAGGCAAGCAGGGCAACAACGTGATCATCGCCGGTAACGGCGACAACACGATTTACGGCAACGACGTCACCGGAGCCGAAGGAGCCACGGGGGGCAATAACTTGATCGTCGGCGGCTCGGGCCATGATACGATTTACGGTTCGTTCGCCACGATCCACAAGAAGGATGGCTCGCCCTCGACTGGCGGCGAAGGGGGCCAGAATTTGATTATCGGCGGCGGCGGGGATGACGTGATCTACGCCTCGCAAGCAGCCGACGGTGCCGAAGGGGGACACGGCAGCATTCTCATCGGCGGCACCACGACCCTAGGTCAGGCAGCTTTGCAAGCCGTTCTCGCCGAATGGACCTCGTCCGATACCTTGGCGTTAAAGCTGGCCCGCATTCAGGGAACGCAAAGCGGCGGCCTCAATGGCGGCAGCTATCTGCAACCGGGCGTAACGGTCGTCGACGATGGCTCGGCCGACCACATCTTTGGAGATTCTAAAGGCAAGCCGAATTGGGTCATCTCTTCGGCCCTGCAGGACCAGGTCGACCGCACGAAAGACGGCGACACGTTGACCGACTTGTAGGCACATTCGCTACAAACCGCGGCGACGGTCCGGGACTGAAAACCCTCATGGCGAAACGCCTTGAGTCCCGGCGGCGTGAATCTTGTCGCGAATCGCCCGATGAAGTACGATAGGCGATTCCTAATCCCCGATAGCTCAGTTGGTAGAGCGAGCGGCTGTTAACCGCTAAGTCCTAGGTTCGAGTCCTAGTCGGGGAGCTTGTTCTGTGGTATTCGACTGTACTGCACCGTATCCCCCGGGATTTTCCGGGGTTGGTCGCATGGCTTCCTGCACAGTACTGCCCATTACGGCTTCTTGCTGCACCGGATTCTGCAGCGCCGCGGCACGCTCGAAGTGATCGTCGGTAACCTGCAGGTAGTGCTTCGTCGACACGGCCTGCGTATTTCCAATCCAGTCGCACACGACGTGGATCGGAAAGGATTCAGCCAGTTCAGTCTCCCTTGTTGACCTCAGATTTTGGAATAGCTTCGGCCAGGGCCTCAGTCCTGCACGCCTGATGATTTTTTCCAGGGTCCTCCGCAAGTTCTGTTGCACTGACCGGTAACGAGTGATGATTTGGGCCGTGCCCGGCGTGCCGTCCAGAAGCTGATCCCAGAGTGCTCCAAGCTCACACCGCAGCTCGGGGAACAGCGGTATCCAACGAAACTCCCGGCCCTCAATATGCTCTGTCTTTGCGCTCGGTACTCTCAATCGACTTCGTCCCCAGTCGACATCGCCCCACGTCAGAGCAAGGACCTCTGAAGGGCACCGTAAGCCGCCGAAACTTGGTGAATTGTGCGGCGGGCAGAGCGGATTACAACTCTGGCGTGGAGCAATCTTTGATGCAAGCAAGCAATCGGTGGTCAGTCTGCTGAATGTGCAAGGGTTGTGCATCAAGCAATCTGCCGCCGAGTCCGTAGTGCTTGACGCAGGAAGCGACGGTTCCGCCAGGAAGCCGGGCAACTTTGCTCATCCCGGCACGAAAACTCGAAACAGAAATTTCGCATGAGCGCGTCAAGACGACCAAAACCCTCTTTTATCCGTTCTCAAGGCGACATTTCCGTGGACGGGCAGAATTCCGCCCGGTACTGTGGAGATCACATGGTTTGAGGCCGACAGCCCGCCGAGCCGACCCCCCGCCGTGTTCGGATATTCTCACCACACGGCTTTGGGAGGCGGGGTGCATGCGCATCGAAGACGTTCTTTTTTTCTGCGCGCGGTCAGTTGATTCTTCCGCGAAGCGACGCACTCTTAGGCGGACGTCCTTATATCGGGCTCGCCGCCTGATGTCGGAACAACTTGAAGAACGTCGCTTACTAGCTTCTGACTTTGCATTCGCAGTCGACCAGGCCACCTCCGCGTCTGAGGTCACCACGCAATCGGTGTCGCCTGCCGTCGCGTTCC
>CAMFLN010000096.1 GCA_945957305.1 uncultured Planctomycetaceae bacterium
GAAACGCCACGGCCCGACGTCCAAGAGTTGGGAAAAACGAGGCGAGGTACCTAATAAACTGGCCAGTTGATCGTTCTTTTACTAGACGACTGTGGTCGAACGTTTGGACCGCAATCGTCGAAGGATGGGCGTTCGCACAAAGTAGGAAGACTGGATGAGCGATCCGTCGCCCTCACGCCAGGAATGGATCGACCGCGTGCTGCGCGAGCACGAGGGAGCACTGCTGCGCTACGCCGTGCGCCTGATGGGGAATGTCGACCAAGCCCGCGACATTGTGCAAGAGACATTTCTCAAGCTGTGTCGCGCCGATTTTGCGGCGATCGAAAATCACGTCGGGCCTTGGCTGTTTCGCGTTTGTCGGCAACGGGCACTCGACCAGCAGAAGCGGGAGCACAAGATGCAGACGAATTCCCATGATTCCGCGGTCTTGCAGATCGCTTCTGCGGGAGATTCACACACGACCGCCGAAGCCCAGGATGCTGGACAAGGGGTCATGCGTTTGCTGGCTACGTTGCCGCACAACCAGCAAGAAGTGGTGCGCTTGAAGTTTCAAGCCGGCTTGAGCTATCGCGGCATCAGCGAAGTGACCGGGTTGAGTGTTTCGAACGTCGGTTTTCTGTTGCACACCGCCATCGCGCGACTGCGCGTACTGGCGGCCGCCGCAGCGGACGCTTCTGAAGACAGCGCCATCCGCATAAATGGCAGCGCAGCGAAAGCCAAACCGCCGGTCACGCCGGCAGACGTCGAGAGTCAACGGGCAGAAAGGAACGGAACATGACCGACATGGCCAGCGATCCACGGTTGACTGCCTATGCGCTCGGGGAGCTCGATCCCCGCGAAGCCGCTATTCTAGAGGCCGAACTCGGCGAGTCGCCCGACGGGCAGCGGGCGCTTGCCGAGATTCGCCACATGGCCGAACTGCTGGGAACCGCCCTGGCGGGGGAACGTGTACTGGCGCTGTCTGATGCGGAGCGTGCGAAAATTATTTCAGCGGTCGGGACATCGTCGGCCGCGCACGCAGACCTGTCGGGGGCGAGAGCGCCGCTGCAGCGCCAGTCACCGCGGCGTTTTGGTCGTCTGCGGCGCAATCCAGTAGCAATCTTTGCTGCGGCCGCCTTGGTGCTCGTTGCCGCGGGGTTCGTATTGCCGCGCTTGCATTCCAACTATTTGGAACAATTGGCATGGCGCGAGTCATCGTCATCGACCACAGGCGGTGTCCAGGCAGAGACCATGCAGAGCAGTGTGGCCGATGGCGGAACGCGGACATCTAACGATCCCGCAAGCGGCTGGTACGGTTCCGCCTCTCCGCAAACCGCCGGCGCAGTCCCTGTTCCGGCAGACGCGCCTAGATCGGATGGCCAAGCAGTTCTGGCCTCTGAAAAGCCGGCCGACGGGCGCAACGTCGATTTGTATCTGGGGAAAAAGGTCGAAATGCTCGCCGACAAACTCCACGATCAACCAGCGGGCGCACGCCAGGCGCCCGCATTTGTCACGACGAAAGATACTCGTGGCCGCCTGGGAATCGTCAGGCAAGAAATTGATAATTCGTCCCCGGTGCAGTTGATGGTGACACCGCGATTGATTGTCGAGCCAGAGGAAGAGGAGATTCTTCCCGCTCAGCGATTCCGACTCGCCATTACGGATCTTGCGAATACCGAGGCCTACGATGCGATTGTTGAGAACGCATTTTTGTCACCGTTGCAGCAACCGCTCTCGACGTTCTCGATCGACGTTGACACGGCCGCTTATGCGAACGTGCGGCGGTTTTTGCAGCAAAATCAATTGCCGCCGCGCGGCGCCGTACGCATCGAAGAGCTGCTGAATTACTTCCCCTATGACTATGCTCCGCCGCAGACGGCAGAGCCGTTTGCCGTGCATACGACCGTGGCAGACTGTCCGTGGGCGGCTGAGCATCGCCTGGTGCGGATCGCGCTCAAGGGGCGGGAAATCGCGGTCGAAAACCGTCCCACCAGCAACCTGGTGTTCCTGGTCGATGTCTCCGGCTCGATGCGGGACGAAAACAAGTTGCCGCTCGTGAAGGAAGGGTTGCGGATGCTAGTCGAACGCTTGGGAGAAAACGACCGCGTCGCGATGGCCATCTACGCCGGCGGGTCGGGAATCGTGCTCCCCTCGACGCTCGGCAGCGACAAGCGAGCCATCTTGCAGGCGATCGATCAATTGCAACCGAGCGGCTCGACCAACGGGGCGGCCGGCATCAACCTGGCCTACGAAACGGCCGTGAAGAATTTCATCACGGGGGGAGCCAATCGGGTCATTTTGGCCACCGACGGTGATTTCAACGTGGGCATCACCGACCAGAGCCAACTGATCGATCTGATCGAGAAAAAGGCCGCGAGCGGAGTCTTCCTGAGCGTGCTCGGCTTCGGCATGGGAAACTACAAGGATTCCACCCTGGAGAAGCTGGCTGACAAGGGAAACGGCAACTATGCGTACATCGATAACGCGCGCGAAGCACGGAAAGTTCTGGTCGAGCAACTGAGCGGAACTCTGGTCACGATCGCCAAGGACGTGAAAATTCAAATCGAGTTCAATCCGGCGCGCGTGCAATCGTACCGCCTGATCGGATACGAGAATCGCGTTCTGGCCAAAGAGGATTTTAATAACGACCAGAAGGACGCCGGCGAGATCGGCGCTGGCCACACTGTCACGGCGCTCTACGAGGTCGTTCCGGCCGGTGCAGCCGCGACGGGCGCTGGCACCGGTGATGTCGACAAGCTCGAATATCAAAGCGCGCCGGCCCCTGCGGCGGCCGCGCAGTCGACGGACCTGTTGACCCTGAAGCTGCGGTACAAGGAACCGGCTGCTCAAGAAAGCCGGCTGTTGAAATTTCCTGTCGAGGATCGCCGTCAAACCATGAGCGAAGCTGGGCGGGATTTCGAGTTCGCCGCGGCCGTGGCCGCTTTCGGCATGCTGCTCCGCGATTCGGCCCACCGGGGCAGCGCCAATTTCGGCATGGTATTGGAACTTGCTGAAGCGGGACGCGGCGAGGACGCGCAGGGGTATCGTCGCGAGTTCATCGAGCTGACCAAGAAAGCCCGCGATTTACGGCCGTAGTCCCTGCGCACGCTGTCAGCAGCGCTCCAGGACTTCCGCGCTGCTAGCGTATCTCTCGGATTCGTCATGCCCCGCCTATCGAGTCACGAGCCTCGACTGCCGATACTGGCAATGCTGGCGAGCAGCGATATTTGCAGCGAGCATGAATTGCCCAAGGCGCGCGATGCACAACTGTCGCGCGAGGGGAATTGTGGCAAATTCCCGGTTGAAGGTCGGCAGCAAGCCAGCGAGATATCCGATAACTGTGGTATCCGCATAGTCCCGCTTGCGGTATAGTCCCGCCTCGATGCCCTCGTAATGGAAGGCAGGGTCGTCCGTTGACACACGCCAACCGTCTCTCAAAAAGCTCTTTGCGCGTGGTTGGAACCATGTCCGCAACTGAAGAAGAGCGCCCCATGCGAGGACGTCTCAGGGCCGTGCCAGGACCAACGCATGTGCTCGCGGCACGGGTCCAAACGCTGGCGGCGACGCTAGCGGCCACCGACCATGCATTGACCGTGATCATCCCGGCGTACAACGAGGAAAACCGGCTACCGAAATCGCTCCAGGCGATCGCGGAGTTTCTGGATAACTCGGGGCTCGACTATCGCGTCATCGTCGCCGATGACGGCAGCCACGACGCCACCCCTCAGCTGGCCGGACAATACGGCCCTCGTTTTTCCACAGTGCGCCTTGTCCAGAACGGTGGCAAGGGGCGCGCCGTACGTGCCGCGATGCTGGCGGCTACCGGGGCGGTGGTCGCCTTCACGGATGCTGACTTACCCTTTCGTCTGACGGCCTTGGTCGAAGGGTACCAGTGGATTCGGAACGGAGAGTGCCAGATCGCCTTTGGCAGTCGACACCTCGCCCCCTCCGAGCATCTGGCCAAGCGAAACGTACTGCGGCAGATCGCGTCGCATACCTTCAATAGCATCGTCAAGCTGTTGGTTTCGACCGACGTCACTGACACCCAGTGCGGCTTGAAAATCTTCAGCCGCCGCGCCGCGGTCGAGATTTTTTCGCGGACCACGGTCGACGGTTTCGCCTTCGATACCGAGGTTGTGATGCTGGCCCAGCGTCTGGGGCTGTCGCACCGCTGTCTGCCGGTGACCCTGGTGAATGAAGAGGCTTCGACCGTTTCGCTGGCCAAACATGCCCTGCCCATGTTGCGCGACGTCGTTAAGGTTCGCGCGCACTTGCAACGACAACAACTGCGGGCTTCGCTCGCGCCCACCTGGGGTTGTCTTCTCGAGCCGGCCCGACGTGCCGCCTGACGCTGCTGGCGCACACGACGTCAATCCGGTGCTAGCACGTAACTTGCCAAGCTGTAATACGTTTGGCGTGGTGCCAGCAGGCCGAATCCGCTATATCCTGCCGCACTTCGCGTGTCTCAAACGCAAGAGTTTGTCAGACGGCACAGGATCTTCGCCAAACGCTCACGAACCGGGCGCTTTGGCGTTCGGGGAAGACATTGTGGGCCTGTCGATCGCTTTACATGCCGATGATTTTGGACTGAACGCAGCCGTCACCGACGGAATTCTGCGCGGGTTCCGTCACGGGCTGCTCACAAGCACGTCAATTCTGGCCAATGCTCCCCATTCCTTGCCGGCGCTGAAAGCGTGGCAGGAACTGTCGCGCGAGCAACTGCGGCAATTGCTCCCCTCGGCGGCGTTACGGCGCGAGCTCGATGACGTGCGGCGGACGTTCGACTTCGGCGTGCATCTGAACCTGACCCAAGGACGACCCCTGACCGGTGAGCGTTATCCCGCGCCATTGCTGGACAGTGAGGGACGCTTTCCCGGCGTCGCCTGCTTGTTTCGCCGCCTGCGAGCACGGAGTGCCGAGCAATTCATTTCCGCGGTGCATGACGAGCTGGCCGCACAGATCGGTTGGGTCGTCGATCATGGCGTTAGCCCGACGCATCTGAATGGGCATCAATACATTGAATTGCTGCCGCAGGTGTCGTCGCTGCTGCCCAAGCTGCTTGAACGCTTTTCCATTCCGGTCAGGCGCCTCGCGCTCGAACCAGCACTTGCCCGAACAACGCTCTGGCATGGATTTCGGCTGCGTGCCTGGGCCTTGGCGCTAGTCAAACAATATTATGCGCGGCGTGCCTACTCGTCCGGCAGAGCGTCCTACGCGGCGCCGCGCGCCTACTTCGGCACGGCACACGCCGGGAAGATTGACATTCGCATTCTCGATCTCTTCCTGAAGCATGCAGGGCAGGGCGGAATGATCGAGATCGGTGTGCATCCGGGCTGCGACGAAGTGCGAATTCGACCGCACGAGCTGTGCGAGGGCTGGCACGACCCGCTGGCCTCTCAGCGATCAAGCGAACTGGCGTTACTGGAATCGCCATTGCTCGCGGAGCGCTTGCGCTCGCGAGGCGTCAAGTTGGGGCGACTTACCGACCTGCTGTCTGGGGCACTTCGACGAGCGGCGTGAAATGCGACATAGTTCGCGGGAGTCTCCCTGAAATGGAATCGCGGCAAACGGCCAGGACGTTTTTCAACGAGCTGCGTTCAAACGGCCGGCTCGAAATCTTGCCGGCCCACGGGGGCGCGCCGACGCCGCTGTTTCGCCTGGCGGTCACCCTGTGGATCGTCTTCTGTGTGGTGTGCGGCTGCAAGGCGTTGATTTCCCCCGTGAAGCACAACAGCTTCCACGCGTTTCAGATCGGCACCGAGCTATGGTTGGCAGACCTCGATCCGTATTTGAATTCGTTCTACGAATTTCGTTACGGGCCGGCCTTTGCGGAACTATTTACTCCACTCATGATTCTGCCTGAGCGTCTAGCCTCGCTGGCGTGGATGTGGCTGAACCTTGGTGTGTTTCTGTGGTCGTTACGGATCCTGATGCGCGATATTTTGCCGTTGCGCTGGACGCCTGATCGCGAGGGAATATTTTTATTGCTCGTCATGGCGACCGCTTATCGCGGTTTATGGTCCGCCCAGACGAACGGATTGATCTTTGCATGCGTTGTCGCGGCGATGCAGGCGATTCTGCTGGGACGCTGGACGTTGGCCGCGGTATGCCTGGCTTTTCCCGTGCACATCAAGATTTGGCCGATCGCGGCCGCCTTACTGCTCGTGAGTTGCTGGCCCCGCCGCTTAGCTGCAAGATTCTGTCTCGCGCTCACGGCCATTGGCGTTATACCGCTACTGACCAAGTCATGGCCGGTACTCGCGCAGCGCTATGCCGACTGGTTCGGCGCGATTTGGGGGCCGATGCAAAAGCGCCATGACTATCACGACGCCTGGACCATGTGGGAAATCATCGCCACTCCCACCGTCGCCGACTACGCGCTGTTACAACTTTCCGGGGCGTTGTTCGTATTCGCGTTGTGCCTGTGGCAACGGCAAAAATGCGGCGACGCTGCGCGGCTGTGCACCTTTGTGCTGGGGATGTGGACCTCCTGGCAATTGGTGCTCGGGCCTGGCACCGAACGTAATACATTTTGCCTCCTGTCGCCGCTGGCGGCCTGGGGCGTAGTAAGTGCCTTCAGCATGGGCCGCGGTCAGTTGATGACGTTGTGTGCGTATGCGCTCACCTTCTTGGCGAGCATTGGGCAATTCGAACGTGCGCTTGCCGGGGTTTGCCCGCTTGTCAGCGCGGCACATCCGATCGGAGTCTGCCTCTTTGCGCTGTGGTTGGTTAATCTCGCCCGCGGCTGGGAGCCGACACGCGCGGACCAGGGCATGCCAACGGCAGAGCAATGGCTGTCAGTGCGGCGCGATGCGTTGTACCGACGCTTGCTGCCAGGCAAGATGCGGCGCCAGGCCGGGGTCTGATTGGGCCGCATACCTCTTTACAGCGAACGGTTGTCGCTGTGAGATCCTGCAAGGCGAGCCAGTCGAGTTCGCGAGATCGGGCGCTCGCCTTGCCGGATCGCAGTCGGCTCTTAGCTCGGCGGCGCCCACTGCGGCAGATCGGTCAAACCTTCGCGAGCGAGCTTGCGCCGCAGCCACCAATGCGGGTCATACTCTTCGTCGAAGATCGGGTGCGGACGGCCAAAGCCCGGCAAATTCTCGAATTGTCCGCTGTCGATTGCGGCGCGCAGCTTATCTTCCGCCACGATCTGAATGGCGCGCCCTGACATTCCAATTGTTGGCGTTAGCCATGCGCTACTCCTTCAATTCATGCACGGGACGAGTTGTTGCCCGGCACAGGGTAAGCCTACGACCTGTGACGCCGCCCAAGCATCACTGATTATAGGCCCGCTTGCGATTCTTCCCACCGCAGTGGTGTGGCCGACCTATGTTTCCTTGGCGACCGGCGCAGACGCGTTTATAGTCCAGACACAACGCATCAGGCCGGCTGCCCCCGGACAAGATCAGAATTGCAGAGTCCAGTCCATGCTCGACATGTTCGATTCGCCAGCTTGGGTGACAACCACGCTGTTGATTACGGATTGGTTGATACGCTTGGGATTGTCGGTGCGGTTGATTATGCGCGGCCGGCCGGTCGGCTACACCTTGGCCTGGCTGGCCATAGTGTTGATCTTTCCAATCTTCGGCGCGGCGGTCTACTTGATGTTTGGCGAATTGCGACTCGGTCGCCGCCGCGCGGATTGGGCTGCCAAGATTCACGGGATTTATCGCGAGTGGGTTGCGGATCTCAACCACCGCAACCCGGTGCAATGGCAGCAACTGGGCCCCGACTGCCATGCCTTGGCTCGCTTATGCGATCAATTGATCGGCATTCCGGCGCTACCGGGAAATGAATGCCGGCTGCTCGACAAGGCGGCGACGACCTTTCGCGCACTAGTCGATGATATCGACCACGCGCAGCGCACCGTCCATCTGGAATTCTATATCTGGAACAAAGGGGGGGATGCCGACGAGGTGGTCGAGGCTCTCTTGCACGCGAGCCAGCGCGGCGTTACTTGCCGCGTTCTGATCGACTCCGTGGGAAGCCATGATTTCATGAACAGCGACTTGCCCGTGCGGCTGCGCGAAGGGGGCGTGCAGTTGCATGCCGCGTTGCCTGTGGGCCTGGTGCGCATGCTGTTTTACCGGCTCGACCTGCGACTACATCGCAAGATCGCTGTAATCGATGGCGAAATCGCCTACACCGGCAGCATGAACCTGGTCGATCCCCGCTTTTTCAAACGCGACGCGGGCGTGGGCCCCTGGGTCGATGCCATGGTCCGCCTGCGCGGCCCGGCCGTCGAAGCGCTGGGCGTCACGTTCCTGGAAGACTGGGAAGCCGAAACGGGCGAAAGCATCGAGCAGCTGCGACAAACCGGCGATGTGCACGCCGTCGCCGAAGCCGGACAAGCCGTGGTGCAAGCCATTCCCTCCGGGCCGGTGTTGCCCTCGCAGGCGATCGAGTCGGTGCTGATCTCGACGATCTACGG
>CAMFLN010000097.1 GCA_945957305.1 uncultured Planctomycetaceae bacterium
TCAATCTCGCTACCACTGGCGCGTTGTTCTCGATTGCCGAGCGCCGCGAGAATCTGCCGCACGCGCTCTGCCGGGATCTCGATTCCTAAGATGCGCTTCAATTGTGCAAGTCGCAGCACGACCGGTTTACGCTCGGCCGGTGGCGTTCCCACGTCGAGCAGGCCAGCGGCCTGCGTGCCGCCGGCCAATTCGAGGATCAAATGACAAGCGCGGCGGCTGGCCCAATCCACACCCTCAGGATCAAGCCCCCGCTCGAAGCGGAACGACGAATCGCTGTGCAGGTTCAGCCGTCGCGCGGTGTTGCGAATCGACATCGGGTCGAACGTGGCGGCTTCGAGCAATAAATCGCGGGTCGAATTCGTGACCTCCGTCCTGGCGCCCCCCATCACGCCGCCAATACCGACTGGCCGCTGGGCATCGGCAATCACGCAGATACCGGGGCCGAGCGGATAAGTGCGGTGATCGATGGCGACCAATTCTTCGCCCGCACGCCCTTCGCGGACGACGATCTGGCGTCCTGCGAGCCCCGCCAGGTCGAAGGCATGCAGTGGCTGGCCGCACTCCATCAACACGTAATTCGTGATGTCGACAATGTTGTTGATCGAGGCAATACCCACCGTCGCCAGCCGGCGCGACAGCCAGGCGGGGCTCTCGGCCACCTTCACACCCTGAATCACACGCGCCGTGTAACGGGGGCAGAGCTGTGGACATTCGACCTCGACGCTGGCCAGGGTTTCGACCTTCGGTCCCGCCTCGACTAGGTCGCTCGGCGGGCGCTTTAGCTCGCGCTGCCAGAGCACGGCGACCTCGCGCGCAATGCCCAAATGCCCCAGGCAATCCGGGCGGTTACTGGTCACCTCGAGATCGATCGCCAGGTCGCCGCCGACCTCGGTCGTTTCTTCATGGTTGAGCCCCGCCAGCATCAGGCGGCGTTCGAGCTCGGCCACAGGCATGTCGAGTAGTACGTACTCTTTCAACCAATTCCAGGAAACGATCATGGCAAGCGCCGTCAACGAAAGTAGGAGTGATGCGGACCTCGGGGCACTAGAACTGCTCGAGGAAACGCACGTCGTTTTTGTAGAACTCGCGAATGTCTGTCACGTTGTGCCGCCGAGCACAGACCCGCTCGACGCCCAGGCCGAAGGCGAAACCGCTGACCTCTTCCGGATCGTAGCCCACGGCCTGCAGCACGTGGGGGTCGACCATGCCGGCGCCCCCCATTTCGATCCAACTGTCGTTCCAGCTCATGTCGACTTCGACGCTGGGCTCGGTAAAGGGGAAGAACGAAGGGCGGAAGCGGATATGCACGTCGCCACCGAAGTAGCTGCGCGCAAACAGCCGTAGCACGCTTTTCAGATCGGCCATCGTCACGTGCCGGTCGATCAGCAGTCCTTCGATTTGATGGAACATGGGGTAATGCGTCGCATCGGCCGTATCGGGCCGATAGACCCGCCCCAGGGAAATGATCCGCACCGGCGGCGGCGTCTTTTCCATTACCCGAATCTGCACCGTGCTGGTCTGGCTGCGCAGCAACAAAGGCGCCGCACCAGTCCCAGGCTGCTTGGCGGTGACTCCGGCCGTGGAGAGGTAGAAATTCTCAAGCGGATCGCGCGCCGGATGGGCCGGCGGAATATTCAGCGCCTGAAAATTGTGCCACTCGTCTTCGATCTCGGGCCCGCCCGCGGCCGAGAAGCCGAGGCGCCCCATGATCTCTTTCAGATGCTCGATGGTCTGCGTGATGGGGTGCAAATGCCCCAGCCGCAGCGGTCGCCCAGGAAGCGTGGTATCGAAGAGCGGGCCTGTCGCTTGCGCACCGCCGCCAGTCTGCTTCGACTGCTCCAGCCGATCCTGTGCCGCCTGAAAGGCGATGTCGATCGCTTCCTTCACTTCGTTGAAACGCTTGCCGGCGGCCGGCTTGTCCGCTTTGTCGACGGTGCCGAGCCCTTTTTGCGCCTCTTTCAAACGCCCGCTCTTCGCGCCCAGGAATTCGATGCGCGCGGCTTCCACCGTGGGCGCATCGCCGGCCGCGGCGAAGGCGTCTTCGGCAGCGGTGAGCAGCTTTTCGAGAGTTGCCAGGAAATCAGGCAGTGCCAAGTTTCCACCTCGCCCAATAAAAAAGAGAGGCGATCCTCGTACAGAACCGCCTCTCTGTTGAATTCACGATGCGCCGTCTGGCCGGCGCCCGCACGCCGAAATCTGCTGGGCCGCCCAGTCCCGCAGGCCAATAAACGGCCCCGCAGGCCAATAAGCTGGCCGTCTGCGGGTTACAGGGCTGCTTTGACCAGCGCGACGACGGCGTCGAAGCCAGCGGGATCCGAAATCGCCATCTCCGACAGCGACTTGCGGTCGAGCTCGATCTTGGCTTTCACCAGACCGGCGATGAATTCGCTGTAACGCAGCCCGCGCTCGCGGACGGCGGCGTTGATGCGGATAATCCACAAGCGGCGGAAATCACGCTTGCGTGCGCGGCGATCGCGAAAGGCGTAAACGCCGGCGCGAACCAACGATTCCTTGGCCGTACGCAGCAGCTTGCCGCGGCCGCCGCGGAAACCTTTGACCTTCTTGAATAAGCGCTTCTTGGCCTGGGTCCGTGCGGCCCCTTTGGTCGTCCTCATGTCTGTCGACTCCTGTGCTCACGCATGCAAGACCTTCTCCCTTGGTAGAGAGAACGTTGTGTAATGCCCGGCGTGAAATTCAAATTGTGGCCGCCTCACTTCGAGACGGGATTCCGACGATCACGGCGTGACCTGCAGGCAGGAAACACCGCGAATGCAAACCTTTAGCTGGTCAACTCTTTAGTAGCTATAGCCGCGCAGTGCGTTCTTGATCCGCTTGGCGTCGGCGGGGCAGAGGGCCCGGGTGCCGCGCAGCTTGCGGACACGCTTTTGCGTGATGTGCGTGGCCAAGTGGCTCGTTCCCGTGCCCCGGTGCATGACCTTGCCATTGGCGGTCACGCGAAATCGCTTCTTCGAGGCCTTGTGCGTCTTTTGCTTTGGCATGGCTATCAACCCCGCCCAGGGGCGGACTGGTACCTGTGGAGGAAACCGGGATTATAGGGCAAGCCCCGCCCCGGGCAAAGAGGGCAAAATAGCGGGCAGCTGGCAGCGGGCAGTAATCGGTAGCCAGTAGCCGGTAGTCAGCGTGGCGGAATTACCACGGTCTGCCGCCCACTTCAGACTACCGACTACTAACTACTAACTACTCCGCCCACTTTTGGGCGGAAATACATTGGCCTCGGGGAAGGCGTGTTTCACCCGGGCAAAATCCCCTTCGGTGAATTCCGGGGGCGGGAGGTAAATCTGGCCGACGGCCTCGTCCCCTAACCAGCGGCGGAACCACGAGACGGGGCGAGTGCCCGCTTCCCCCCACAGCTCCAGACCTGAATACACCGAGCCGCCGTGAGCGACAATATAGGCCGATAGCTTCTGCCGCTCGTGAACCAGCCCCAGCTGCCAGCCGCACCAGGCCGCGCCGATCGCGACGAGCGTAAAGACCAGGAATAGCGTTCCCAGCCCAAACTGCCAGCGGCGGCGGTTCGTTCTTGATGGGGAGTCCATACACTCCATTCTAGGCCCACAGTCCCGGCCGGGGGTGACCGCGCGGGAAATCTGCCGGCGGCGATCGCCGACGCTCGCGTTGAGCAGCACGCCCCCCTAGGATGGAATCGGGCCTAGCTGCTTGCCTTGCTGGCCGCCCCCCGCGCATCCCGCAATCCAAAGGAAGCCTGTGTGCCTCGCCTGCTGCAATATCTGCTGACCCTAACGGGACCGTTCGTCGTGGCGGCGCTGTTGTTCACCGGATGGCTCGCGCCTCCGGTCGTGGCTCAAGAAACAGCCGCACCGACCGTGGCCGATCCGCTCCCCGCGCCGCTGCAGTTCTACATGGGGCGCGAGATTGCCCCGTACATGACGTTTCATGGCGCCGACTGGCTGATGCGCAAGGAGCGGCAGGCCGAAGAGGATTGCAGCAAGCTGATCAAGGCACTGAAGATCAAGCCCGGCCAGACGGTCTGCGACATGGGCTGCGGGAACGGCTTTTACACGCTGCGCATGGCTCGCATGGTGGGCGAAAACGGTCGCGTGCTGGCCGTCGACATTCAGCCGGAGATGCTCAGCCTGCTCGACAAGCAGCTCAAAGGAAAAAAAATCAAGAACGTCGAGCCGATTCTGAGCACGCCCATCGATCCGGCCCTGCCTGAGGGGAAAGTCGATCTGATCCTGATCGTCGACGTGTACCACGAGTTCTCTTACCCCGAGCAGATGCTTCGTGCGATGCGCAAGAGCCTGTCCCCCGGCGGACGGATCGCCCTGGCCGAGTTCCGCCTGGAAGACCCCACGGTGCCGATCAAGTTGCTGCACAAAATGTCGAAGCAGCAGATCTTGAAAGAGTACGAGCCGAACGGCCTCAAACTGGTTGAACAGTACGACGAGCTGCCGTGGCAGCATCTGATGTTCTTTGGGCGCGATGACGATGTGGCTGAAACGCCGGCGGCTAAATAGCTGCGACAAGTTCTAGCCGGCCGCACGGGCTTGTTCGACTTTGGCCAGTACCGCGCCGATCGATTCGTTCAGCACCAGATCGGCCATGCTGTCGAGCGGAGTCGGATCGCGGTTTATGATCACCAAGCGCGCACCGTATTGCTTCGCGACGCGCGGAATGCTGGCTGCCGGTTCGACAACCAGCGAGGAGCCGATGGCGAAGAGCAACTTCGCATCTCTGGCCCATTGAAAGGCCGTTTGCATGACATCCGGCGGGAGCGCCTGGCCGAATGATACCGTGGCATGTTTTAAACGATCGCCGCCGCATGCAGGGCAAACCGGCACGCGCTCGGTGCGGCGAAACTCGTCAACCAGCGGATCGGCGTCAAACCGCTCGTGGCAATCCTGGCATTTGATGGCCAGCGCCGTGCCGTGCAGTTCGAGCACCTGCCGGCTGCCGGCCCGCTGATGCAGTTCGTCGATGTTTTGCGTAATCACACCGAGCAGTTTTCCTTGCTCTTCCCACCGGGCGAGCGCTTGATGACCTGCGTTCGGCTGGGCGTTGCCAAACTCCAATTGGCCGGCCGCTTTTTGCTGCCAGTATTCGTGACGTGCTTCGGCACTGTTCATGAACTCGTCATACATGATCATCCGAAAGCGTGTCCAAATTCCGCCGGGCGAGCGGAAATCAGGGATGCCGCTTTCGGTGCTAATCCCTGCGCCTGTGAACGCGACGGCGGGCTGCAATTCGGCCAGCCAGCCCGCAATGGTTTCGTAAGAAGTCATGCCGTCATGATCCAGCGGAGTGGGCACGATTGCAACGAGGGTAGCCGGCACTTGTTCGTCGGCCGCAAGAGGACGGCAGCAAAGCCGAAGTCAGAGCAGCAACAACTTCACGGCGATACCCATCATTGCCACGTCCCCTCCGGCATGTACGATCCACGGCGCGACGATTGTATCAAAGCGTGCATACAGTATTTGCAACACCAGCGACAACCCGAACAGTCCGACGATGGCCAGCAGGAAGGGAACCAGGCTGACCCAATGATAAATGAAGAGTAGGTGCTGAATGGTGAATGCCGCGGCCGGCAGTAGATGGCCAAGGAGCACATTCTTGCGCACCAGCAGGCCAAACGAGAAGCCGCGGTAGAAGAACTCTTCGAGCAGCGAGTTCAGCAGGATCGTGAACGGCGCCACCAGCAGCACGGTGCTGGTGTCGACGCCGAATTGCGCGTCGATTTTGTCGACGATCTGCGCTTCGTCGATCAGCCGGTCGCTCCAGGCCGCCCAGGCGCCGGCGAAGATGCAGGCTGCCGCGGCACACAGCGTTAGTGATACACGCAGTCCGCTGCGCCAGTTGCCGAAACGCAAAATGTCGCAAAACACGCCAATCCCGTGCGCGCGACAGTACAACACTGGCGGTACGAGAAACGCGATCTTATAGATTGAATAGCCGAGCGGGCCGTTGAGTCCCAGGAGCAACTGCCCCCCGATTACAACCAGCGGGAGCAACGTCAGGAAGACGAGTGTCGCCATCGATTCCCTTGCAAGATGCCCGCGACTACCAGACAACGCCGGTCTCAAAATCCCGTTCGGGGTGCCACTGCTAGCTTGCCTGGCAGTGTTTTGCCGACGCACGCACGGCTGGACCAGCCAGCCGTGGCACCCAAAATCAGTTTTGAAACCACTTAGAAATATCAAAAAGTCATGCAGAGGGAGCCGCCGTCGACGACGAGCACTGCGCCGGTGATGTAACTGCCGGCTTCACTCGCCAGCAGCAGGGCCGGTCCGGCCAGTTCGCGCGGCTCCCCCCAGCGGCCGAGCGCTGTGCGCTGGGCGAAGACTTTCTTCTCTTCGTCCGACAGCAGCTTGCCGGGCAAGTCGGTCAGAAATGGTCCCGGCGCAATGCAATTGACCGTGATGTTATCGCGCCCCAGGTCGAGAGCGCTCGCCCGGGCCATACCGATCAAGGCCGACTTGGTGGCCGAGTACGAGTTGCGCCCCTCCTTCGAGGCCAGCCCCATGATCGACGAAATGTGAATGATTCTCCCCCAGCGGCGCTCTTTCATCTGCGGCACGAGCGCCCGGGTCAGAGCCATGCAGCTCGACAGGTTCAGTTCGAGAATTCGATCCCATTCGGTGTCGGTGATTTTGTCGATTGCTTGCGGCGTGTTCCCACCGGCATTGTTGATGACGATATCGATGCGCCCCATGCGCTTAAGAGCCTCGGCAGCCAGCCGGGCGACATCCGGGCGGCGGGTCATGTCCGCGACGATCGTCTCACAACGGGCCGACAGTCCTTGGCCGATCTCAGCAGCGGCGGCGCGCAGTTCGTCTTCATGCCGGCTGCTGATCACAACATCGGCGCCCGCCTCGGCCAGCCCACGGGCCATGGCTTTTCCCAGTCCCTTGCTGCCGCCGGTCACCAGGGCCACGCGACCGGTGAGATCGAAGAGAGAACTCTTCATTTGATCGCCTCCTCGGCAGTGGGAACGGAAATAACTACAGCGCTTCGCACACCAGGTCGCCGACCTGTTGGGTGCTGTAGCCCATTTTGCCTGCGGCCTGGCTCTTCATCTTTGTGCCGGTGACGTGGCGGATGGCCTTGTTCACCCGCGCGGCCGCGGCCGGCTGGCCCGTGTGTTCGAGCAGCATGCCCAGGGCGTTGATCGCGGCCATCGGATTGATGACGTTCTGGCCGGTGTACTTCGGCGCGCTGCCGCCCATCGGCTCGTACATGCTGGTGCCGCCGGGGTCGGGATTAATATTGCCGCCGGCCGCCACGCCCATCCCGCCCTGCAGGATACCACCGAGATCGGTGATGATGTCGCCGAACATGTTCGTCGTGACGATAACGTCGTAGTACTCGGGGTTCTTAACCATCCACATGCAGCAAGCGTCGACGTGGTTGTAGTCGGGCTTGATGTCCGGATATTCCTTGGCCACGTCTTGGAACGTGCGCCACCACAGGTCATGCCCGTACGTCAGCACATTGGTCTTGGCCACCAACGTCAACATCTTCTTCGGGTTGTTTCGCTTGCGGGTGAACTCGAAGGCCCAGCGGATGCAGCGCTCGCACCCCTTGCGGGTATAGATCGCTGTTTGCGTGGCGACTTCGTCCGCGGTGTGCTTCTTCAAGAAGCCGCCGACTCCGCAGTACATGTCCTCGGTGTTTTCGCGTACGACGACGAAGTCGATATCCTTGGGCCCCTTGTCGCGCAGCGGCGTCTCGACGCCGGGGAACAACTGCACGGGGCGCAGGTTGATGTATTGATCGAGTTGAAAACGCAATTCGAGCAACAGCCCCTTTTCCAGGATGCCCGGCTTCACGTCGGGGTGGCCGACCGCGCCCAGGTAGATCGCGTCGAAGGTGCGCAGCTCGGCGACGGCCCCCTCGGGCAGGATTTCGCCGGTCCTCAGGTAGCGGTCGCCGCCAAAGTCATAGTGTTCGAGCTCGTACTTGAAGTTTTCGAGCTTCGAGACGGCGTTGAGAACTTTCAGGCCTTCGGCGGCCACTTCCGGGCCGGTACCATCGCCGCCGATGACGGCGATTTTGAGCGCTTTGTTCGTGACCAAGGCGACACCCTCAGAGTAACAGGCAAGAATGGGCAATCAGGAAAGAATCGCCGATTCTAACAGCCGTTCTGGGGGTGAACAAGTTTGGAGGAGGGCGCCTCTCTGCTACCTGTCGCGACCAATTCAAGGCGACCAGCGACGTTTTAATCGGCCTAATGCCATCGACGCGCCAAGTACTGATACCAAGATGGCTGCGGAGGCCATTACACCTCGACCGGCTGCCTCGCCTGTCGTGGGCTGACGCGTAATGCGCTCAATCTCATACACAGGCTTGCCACCTCCGCCGAGAAAATAAACCGGCCCCACGC